>JALYMD010000775.1 GCA_030773875.1 Chloroflexota bacterium
GAATGAAACCTTGGTGAAGGACCGAGAGCAATACGAGGCGCTATTGCGGGAGCCGTGAAAAAGAGAACGGCCCCGAGCCGAAGCCCGAGGCCGTTCTGGCCGATCGACTCAATTATGGGCGGGTCGATGGCCTCATGCCGTGCCTCACCACTCCCGACCCCACCTAGCCTGGCTCAACCGAGCCCACCCCAACCCAGGGGATGTGCTGCTGGTCGTGGCGATTCGTACCTTCTCCATTATACATGAAACAGTCCCAGCCGGAGCCGGGGCCAGTCGTGAGTGCAAGGGCGCTACCGCTTCGGAAGCCGGCGATGGAGATGGAACACCTCGTGGCAACGGTCGCACAGCACGATGAGGTCTTGCGGAGCTTCCCGCCCTCGCCGCTCGTAGGTCCGATGGTGGACTTCCAACGGGCCGGAGCGATTGCAGACCTGACAACGGTAGTCCGCCCGGCGGAGCGCCTGCATCCGTGCCGCCTGCCACTCCGAGGTTTGCAGGTATTCGCGATAAGGCATCGTCCGGGTGTCGTAGCCCTTTCTAGCTGGGCCTGATGGCGTGGGAGTCACCATTTGCGGAGAGGATAGAGGTTGCGGGGGACTGGGTGGACGGGGCGGCAACGTCGCCAGCGACCCCAAGCCCTCAATCGTCTGTGACGAAATGGGAGTTGAATTCGCTTTCGCCTCTGTCGCATGGGAATACTGTCGGTCTAAACCTATCGACCCGTACGCCAGCACCACTGCGCCAAGGAAGATGAGGGCCACCAACCACGCTTCGTCGTTGCCCCACCCGCTGGAGGCTGCCTCATCAGTAGAGGTCAGGACGGTGCGAGTCGGAGTCGGAGTCGGAGTCGGAGTCGGAGGGCGCGACGTGATGGTGGGTCTAAGGGGTGCTGTCGGACCCAGGCTGCCCACGGGTAGCAACTCGCAGGCAATGCCGTCCCCATCCGCATCCAGACGGTCGAAGTTGTACCGGGGGCTGCCGCCACCTGCCTCGAAGTGCGCCTGGGCCTGCGCTTGGGTGGCGAAGTCGGCGCAATCCCGGTCAGCAGCGGCGGGAGGAGCAAAGGAGAACGCCAGGATCAACGCGAGGGCGCATGCGACGGGGCCACGCATCGCTACTCCTCCTCCGATGGCAAGGGAGCAAGAGTATCGCACGGAACGGCCCCAGCCGGAGCCGGGGCCGTCGTGGGCGGAGGGAGCAGGCTACCGGGCCCGCATGCAGATCGGTGGAGCGCACCGAGGCAGGCAGGCCGGGCAGCGGACCCGGAACGTGGAGCCGGGCTTGATGGAGGAGGCTTTGCGGACCTCCCCGGAGCCCTCGCACGCGGGGCAGGTTGCGGACGGCTGGGGAAGGCTGGTGCGGCGGGTGGTGCGAGCCATCGGTGTCCTCCTTCATCGCTCCGGGCTGGCCCCTTCACCATCCCGTTTCCTGCCAAATTATACTAGATAAGTCTGGATAAAACTAGTATGGCTGTAATAGATCGGCTATAATAGACGTGTACGGACAGCCTGAGCTACCCCATACGGAAGGAGGGATGCTGGTGGAGAAGGAGTATTTGACGCTGGCCGAGGTCGTGGAGCGGACTGACCTGCACCCGGACACGCTGCGGCGGTGGCTGCGGGAAGGGCGCATTCGGGGCACGCTCCTCGGTCGGCGGCATGGGTGGCGAATTCCAGCGGGGGAGGTTGATCGGATCATGCGAGGAGAGGCGACCAAGCCAGATTCGAAACAGGACGGGACGGAGGGCCACGGCGAATGAACGACTGGCACTTGCAGGGGCTCAGTGACGAGGACACGGCGTTTGTCACTGACCACGCCGCACACATTAGGGCGCTGGCGGCGCGGTCCGCTCAGGACATCATCGAGATCGGTCAGCGGCTCACCGCGATCAAGGACCGACTTCCTCACGGCACGTTCGGACCGTGGCTGGAGAGGGAGTTCGGATGGAGCAATCGGACCGCTCAGAAGTTCATGCAGATTCACCGAACGTTTGGCGAAAGCGCCCCCGAGGGCGTATTTGACTTCAAAGCCCTGGAACTGCTGTCCGCGAGCACGACCCCCATAGAGGTCCGCGAACGGTTCGTCAACCAGGCCAAGGCGGGGAAACCGGTCCACCATAACGAGGTGCGTCAGGCGGTGAGCCAAGTACGGCGCACAGAGCCTGCCATGCTGACCACGGTGACTGTGCGCCCGCATGATCGTCCGAGCCACCCGCCCGCGCCGTGGGACCCGAAACCGTTTCCGCACGGCGATGCTGTCGAGCGGAAGGGCAAGACACTCTCGGTCCGGGTTGTGTCCCGGACCGCGCAACCCTTTGAAGCCGACTCTCCGGTAACGACCTCGTACGTGCAGCAAACATCGGGGACGCAGGCCTACGACACCATCGCCAAGAACATGGTGAGCATTCAAACGCTCCTGCGCCTGGACCCGGAGACGATGGCGGCCACGTTGCCCGACGACCGCAGCGTGGACATCCTCCTGGGTCAAGCAGACGAAGCGGCGCAGTGGTTTGCGCGACTTCACGCGGCCCTAGAGGCGCGCGCGAGCGGACTATTGCCAGCGATTGAGTAGAGACGACGATGCCGCCGCTGGTCTGTGCAGGCCAAGGGCGACGGCACCGCGTAGGGATGGAGGTCCCGATGAAAAGGATAGCGCGACTCCTGCGGCGGTGGTTCAAGCAAGGGCCGGTTCACCACGGTCCGACCGGCAACATCGTCGTGGATGCCATGTTTCCGGGAGGGCGGCGATGACCCTCCGCGCTGGCCTCTACTGTCGCGTTTCCACCCTGGCGCAGAGCAAAGAGGACCGCTACTCGCTGCGGGAGCAGGAGGCAGAGAACCGGCAGCACGCCATCGAGGCCGGCTGGGCCGTAGATGAGCGGTTCGTGGAGCATGAGGTGGCCTCCGGCTTTGCTCGTGTCTCTGACCGCCCCAAGCTGGACCGGCTCCTGACCGCCTTGGAAGCGGGCGAGATCGATGCCCTCATTGTCCATGACCCGGATCGCCTCTCCCGCAACCAAGTCGTGCTGGGCGTGATCCTCGACCGCTTGGAGCGAGCCCGGCAGCACCACCCTCACGCCAAGTTGGTCTTTGTCCTGCACGACTTTGAGGACGACGCCACCGGGCGCTTTGTTCTCCAAGCACGAGTCTTTGCGGCGGAGCTGCAACGGGAGCGCATCCGGGAGGGCTCCGTGCGGGGCAAGCGAGGCAAAGCGAAGGCCGGCAAGCCACTGGGGAGCGGGGAGCCACCCTTCGGGCTGATGTTCAACGGGGACCGCTCCGGCTTCGTGGAGGACCCAGACGAGATTGACACCCTGCGGTGGATGTTCGCGGCGGTGGCTGCCGGAACCAGTTGCCGGGCGGTCGGGCTGGAACTGGAGCGACGCGGGGTTTTGCCCCCCTTCCACCACCGCACGGGCTCCTACCGCTGGGGCCAAACGACGGTCCGCCGCATCCTTGGCAACGCCAAATACACCGGTGTGGGCGACCAGTTCACGACTGAGTGGGAGCACCTGCCGGGACTGACGAAGCGAGGCAATCCCAAGAAGCGACTGGTGAGCTTGCCACCCGGCGACCCTCGGCGGATGCCCGTGGCACCCGGCGTCTACCCCCAGGTTATCGATCCGGCGCTGTTCGCCCGCGTCCAGGAAAAGATCGCGGCCAACCGGGGCGAAACGCAGCGCCTGGACCGGAACCCGGAAGTCGGCACCTTCCGGCGCGGCTTCGCCGTTTGCGGCCTGTGCGGCTACTCCTTGGTCGTCCGGCAGAGGTCCCGTCCCCACTTGGGCCACTACTACACTTGCGCCGGATGCGGCCGAAATGGCTGCGGCAAGGTGGCGATTATGACCGACCTGCTCGACGGCCCGGCGTGGTCGAGGGTGGAGGAGGTCCTGAACCGTCCTGAGTTGATTCGGGAGCGCCTGGAGGCCATTCGCCGGGAGGACACGACGGGGCCGGAACTGGAGGTGGTGGATCGGCTGCTGGATCGGATCGGCCGGGAGCAGGCGAAGTTAGCGCGGGCCATTGCTATGCTGATGGACGATGACGCCGCCGCTCCCCTAGTGGCAGAGTTAGCAAACTTGGCAAGGCAGAAGAAGGCCGCCGAAAGTGAGCGCGCCGAAATCCTCCTGCGCCGGGAAGCCGGGGAGGAGAACCGGCAGCGGCTCCAGGAGGCCATCAACTTCACGGAGGAGGTCCGGCGTCAGGTTAAGGCGGAGAACGCCGATCTGTCCTGGGAGCAAAAGCGGGCGGTGCTCCAGCAGTTGCAGGTCAAGGTCGCAGTGTTCCCAGCCAACTACACGCCGCGCTGGTACATGAGGATGACCTGGAAGGATGATCCCGGCGACTCATGGTGGACGGGCGCTATCGAGATGTCAGACGGGTGGGGGATGGACTTCAGGTCGCCGGACCGGGACACCAAGTCCTCCGTGCAAATCGTTGCTCACCCCCTACGTGCTGATGATGCGAGGGTGGCGACTGCATCCACGAGGAGCGTACATTCTTCGTCCGTCGTGAGGTAGTGAACGGAGGCACGGACCAATTCGGTGAGCCCTCGGGCTTCCATGTCCACCCGGGTGTTGGTGTTGTCGGAGACGGAGACGT
>JALYMD010000776.1 GCA_030773875.1 Chloroflexota bacterium
CAGTAATCCAGAACGACGTCCCTACCCTCGATCGACATGAGATTGAATCGGCCGGGCGTCTGCCAAAAGGCGCTGCTAAAGGTCCGGAGTGACGCGCGAATGCAGGCGAGCGGCACGTCAAGCCCAATCGCAGCGGCGGTCGCCGCCAGAGCGTTGGCGACATTCACCTGCACCCGCTCATCGAACGTCGCGGGAATCTCTCGAGCGAGCAGGATGTTCGTTTCGCGAATGGGGTCGAGCAGCGTGATCATGCCTCCGCGCGGTGTCTGACGAAGGACCACCGCCCGACCACGCTTGCCAATATGATCCTGAACCACTGTGCTCGACTCGTCCATGCTGAAAAAGATGATCTCGCCCCGGGCGGTGCATGCCATGTCCACGGTCCACGGGTTGTCCGCGTTGAGCACGCTCGTTCCGTCGCGAAGGACGGATGCCGGGACGACCGCCTTCACCCGAGCCAGATCCTCCACCGTATCGACGCCTCTGATCCCCAGGTGGTCGCTGGCGACATTGGTGACCACCGCGACGTTGCACCGGTCGAATCCGAGGCCGTCCCGCAGGATGCCGCCGCGCGCCGTTTCGAGCACCGCCACCTCGACGCGCGGATTCTTCAACACCTTTCGGGCGCTGTCGGGACCGGCCATGTCTCCCGCGGCGATCTGCGTGCCGCGAATGTAGATGCCGTCGCTGGTCGTCAGTCCCACGGATCGTCCTCCCGTTTGGACGATGTGGGCAATCATGCGCGACGTCGTGGTTTTGCCATTCGTTCCCGTGACTGCCACGATGGGCACGCGCGACGGATCACCGGGCTTGAACAGCATGTCCACCACGGCCCGACCGACTTGGCGAGGCAACCCCTCGGTGGGATGGGTATGCATGCGGAAGCCGGGCGCAGCATTGATTTCAATAATGCCCCCACCCACCTCATTGACTGATCGGGTGATGTCCGGCGTGACAAAATCGATGCCGGCAATGTCGAGACCGACACTCATGGCCGCCTCAAGAGCGATCTCCACGTTGTCCGGATGCATCTCGTCCGTGCGGTCGATCGCCGTCCCACCCGTACTCATGTTGCCCGTCTGCTTGAGCTGGACGAAGCGGCCAACCTCCGGCACCGCGGCCAACGTGAGGTTTTGGCTCGCAAGCATTTCGTGGACGTGACTGTTGATGGAGATGCGGGTGAGGGGTTTCTCGTGACCCACGCCCCGGAGCGGATTCGCATTCGTGCGATGGATGAGCTCCTCAACGCTGTGCTCCCCATCACCCACCACATGCGCCGGCACCCGCTCGGCAACGGCGACGACCTCGTTGTTGATGACCAGGACCCGGAAGTCCTTGCCGCGCATCATCTGCTCGACGATCACCGAGCCGCTGCGGCTTTCTGCTCGAGCGACGGCGAAATGGCTGCGGACGGCCTGCTCATCTGCCAGGTCAACGCAGACACCACGTCCATGATTCCCGTCTATGGGTTTCAACACGACCGGATAGCCCATCCGGCGCGCCTGCCGCACGGCCTCGTTTTCATCGTTCACGGTGACACCGCGCGGTGACGGAATGCCCAAGTCGCGGAGCAACTGGTTGGTGAGGCTTTTGTTGCCGGCGATGTCCATCGCCGTGCCAGAGGTCGTTGACGTCCGGGTCGCCCAGATGCGTCGCTGGTAGCGCCCCTGTCCCAGCTGAACGATCGAGCGGTCGGGATAGAGCCGCATCACCGGGATGCCCCGACCTTCCGCCTCCGAGACGATCTCAAGCGTTGACGGTCCATAAGCGCGTCGTTCGGCAAGACGAATAACCCGCTCTTCGATCTCTTTGGTGAGATCAAAGTCCGCTTCAGTTCCGTAAACGAGATGATTGAGAAGACGAGCAGCCAGCTGGCCAGCGGCAATCCCGACATCTTCCTGCTGATACGCGTAAATGACGTTATAGACACCCCGCTCACCCGTCGTCCGCGTCTTCCCGCGGGTCACCGTTGCCCCGGCAAGCCGTTGCATCTCCAGCGCCACGTGCTCAAGCACGTGACCCATCCAGGTTCCCTCCTCCATCCGCTCAACGAACCCGCCACGGCGGCCCAGGGAACAGACATGGTCGTCGAGGGAGGGGAGCAGGCCGACGAGGCGCGGCGTGAAGTCCGGGATCATGTTCGTGGGCCGGTCCTCCAGTTCGCCAAGGTCGACTATCAGGTGGATAACCGGCACCCGAGCCCAAATATTCGGACCGTGGAGGACTTTCGTTTGACGAATAGTCAGCATGGCAAGGTGCCCTTCCAATGGCTTGAGTCCCACGCTCACGCCCACGGCGGGTGCATGAGCGGCTTCATCACGTCAGGTAACCGTGAAGGTGAGGGGGCGGAGCGCTCTCGGTGAGCATGTCCTCCGCCGTCCACGAAGAGTCGAGTGGTCCTGCGGGTACCGCTGCCAGGATCTGGGTAGGCCGCGAGGATCAGGCGCGGCTCAGGGTCAAGACCTGCCTGATTTCCCCAACCGGATGCCCGGCGAAGTTTTTCACGGGCGGGCAAAGTTCCTGTCGCAGGTTGGTGAGCGTCTCATCGTCGAGGAGGTCCAGCTGTCCGAGGACCGCCACGGCGCCTGGACCGACACCGCGCTCCGAGCCACCGCTATCGCTGATCGCAACGCCGAGACGACGCTCGGGGATGGCCATGCAGAGCAGCCCCTCGGCTCCCAACTTGGCGACGACCTTTCCCCCGGTGACGCGCATAATGGTCGTGTCGATCTCACCATCGCCGGACACCAGATCAGGG
>JALYMD010000777.1 GCA_030773875.1 Chloroflexota bacterium
GCCTCACCCACCCCGCTCTGGCCGCTTCCTGCTGCCCGTCTAGGTAAAACCTCCTAGATCATTCCCTGTGGCTCATGCCCGCGAACACGGGGTTTCCCCGATGTGGTCGCCTTGTGCCTCCGGCATCCTGGGAACGTGCCAAGCGGCACGACCAGACGGAATGAAGTGGACCAGGAGGCAGCCATGACGACCAAGATCGCGACGATGGCCGGCAAGCTAGTGGTGGTGAGCGGGCTGGCTTTGGCGCTGAGCACCAGCGTCGGGCACGGCAAAGCGGAGCAGGCGGGCAAGGCGAACTACTTCGTGCAGCACCCGGGACCGGCCGGTGGACACACCGGCGTGGATACCCATGACCCATACGCTCCGGTCGATCTGAGCCCGGTGCTCGTCATCGAAGGCGGCACGCTTGTCGTCAGTCGCTTTGCCGCGACGACCGACCTCGCGAATGAGTGGGCGGCTCCTCCGGCCCCAGGTCTGCCAGGCCGGCCCTACTGATTGAAACCCCAGTGCACACCAAGCTCGCCCGGCCTTGCTTAAATGCATGACCCACACCTGAGCAGAGCAGGTCAAGTTGAAAGGAACCACTCATGTGCCGGACCGTGCTTCGTGTCTTCGCCCTCGCGATCCTGTTGACGATCCCGCTCGTCGCGCTGACGGCCCGAGCGCAGGAAGGCACCCCAGCCGCCGATGAGGGGACGGTCTACCACCGGGCGTCACCATCGCCCCCGTGGAGTTGCCCGGGGAGCCGGCTGCGGTGGCGGTCTACCGTCTGATTATGGAACCCGGCTCGGCCATCCCAACCCACCCCCACCCGGGGTTTGAAATCGTCGTCGTGGAGGCGGGCAGTGCCTCCTACCTGACCCAGGAAGGACCGGCGATTCAGGTGATCCGCGGCGGCGACACGGCGACCGAGGCGACCCCGGAGATGGCGGGTCCGGGTACGGAAGCCACGACTGAGGCGGGCGACTCCGCGATCTTCCCCGCCGGCAACATCTCCGACACCCGAGCCGGGGACGAGGGCGTCACCCTCCTGATCTTCGAACTCGTCGCCGAGGACGGCGAGGCAACACCTGAGGCCTGAAGGCTCGACGAGATCTCGGATGTCGAAAATCCGGGAGGGCGGCCGGCCGCCCTCCCTCTCCTCTCCACCGAGGGCCAGGTGTGATGGCAACCTGAGTGAGACTATCGAGGCAACACACGGAGGACGCGACCATGTGCCATAACCCCATGACGGCGTACACCGCCCGCGAGATCCACCGCCAGGAACTGCTGGCCGAGGCCGCCGCGGCGCGCCGCGTCAAGGAGTGCCGACGGTCGCCTGAAAGGGAGGAGGTTGTAGCCGCCGGGATGCGGCGGCTGGGCGCGATACTGATCAGCGTCGGAACGCGGCTCCAGGGGACAACCTCCACCGGCACGGCGCAGGCCATGCTCGCCACCCTCGATCCCTCCCCTTAGCTTGATCGGCGTCGGCGCCTGGCGAGTCGTCGTGGGATCGGCTTCAAAACCTCATGACCACTCCAGTAACTACCCGGGGACGCCGACGCGGTCATTCTGGCGGCCACGTAGTACCGTCCGAATCGTCTCGTGGCTGACACCGAAGTCCGCGGACAGCGAGCGCAGGCTCTTCGTTCCCCCGAGGACGCGGATTTCCTCCTCCTGGGCGGGGCTCAGCTTGCTAGGGCGACGGGCGTACCGGCGGGCAGTGGTCTCGTTGTGCGGCGACCCAGTTGACCAGCGGGGGCTATATACAGGCGCTGGCCGGAAGTCGGGGACTAGAACCCGAACGGGCCGACCCGAGCGGAGCAGGTTTTGAAGGTGCTGAACGGACCCCCGTCGCTTCCGCCACCGCGTCACTTCGTCGGGGACTTGACACGCAAGGATCTCGAAGAAGGGACGCACATCTGGCCGTGGCAGCAATGCCACGGCCGTTCTGTTTTCTACGATTGCCTCGACGAACAACTGCCGCGCAAGCTGGTTCCGCTCCGCGGGTGTTGCCACCCGCCAGGCACTCGCCACATCAGTGAGGAACGCCGCCAGACGCTTCCCGACCTCGTTGTCCGGGTCGCCTTCCGGCGGTAGCGTCGCCAGCTCATCCTGGAGGGTGACTTTCTGTGCCCGCCACGTCGTCTGGTCGAGGTCGCCCTCCAGGTACAAGTCCTTGAGGCGGTCGAGTTTGCGTCGGATCCGCAGGCGCTCGGCGGCGACGTCGACCGACCGGCTCTGTGAGCGGCGCCAGGCGTTGAGCAAGATGGCCTGATCGGGTTCGGGCACTGCGAAGCGGGCGAGCAGCGCGCCCATCTGGTCCTCCACGACGTCCGCGAAGAACGTGGGCTCGTCACAGCCGTTCCCCTCGGCCCGTCCGGCGCACTGTACCCGCCGCCTCCCGCCCGATCGACCGTAGGCCCGTAGGCTCTTTCCGCAGGTGCCGCAGGTCGCGACGCCGGAAAGAGCCCAGGGCGACGCGTCCGTGGCCACCCGTAGCGGCCGGGTTGTGTTCGCTTCCCGTGCCTGCTGTGCCCGGGCGAAGAGGTCGGGGTCGATCAGCGCTCCGTGCCTGCCGTTCACCCAGCCACCCGACCCGTCCGGTAGCTCGCCGATATAGAAGCGGTTGGTCAGGATCTCCCGGATCGTGTCACGGGTGAAGGGGTTCTGGCCCCGGTTGCCGCTGGTGCGGTGACCGGCGTCGTTGAGGGCCCGGACGACTTGGCGATCGGTCTTTCCCGATGCGGCGAGTTCGAAGGCCAACTTGAGCCCGTCGGCCGGGGCGACCTCGCAGCGCGTCGCTACGTCGCACCACCGGGGCATGGTGTCGAGTACGGGCAGCCCGCCCGCGCCCTTCGTCGTGCCGAAGGGCAAGAGGCCGTTGTGCAGCCCCTGGGCCTTGCGCTCCGCCTTCCCCTTCCTGGTCTCCGAGGCCAGGTTGTCACTGTAGAACTGGGCCAGGCCGCCCATTGTCGAGAGCACGACCCGCCCCATCGGGGTCGAGAAGTCGACGTTCTCGCTGACCGAGACGAACCCAACGTCCGCCCGTTCTAGCCGCTCCAAGCTCTCGAGGAGCACCCGGAGGTTGCGAGCAAACCGGTCGAGTTTATGGACCGCCACGACATCGAAGCGCCCGGCCTCGGCGTCGGCAAGCAGCTGTTGGAAGGCGGGCCGCTTGGCGAGGGCGTCGGTTCGTGCGGAGCGGGCGGGCTCGGGGTAGCGGGCAACAACCTCAGCCCCCTGTTGGTGACACCATCCCTCGATCGCGCGGACCTGCGCGTCAAGGGAGTAACCCTGGAGTTGCTCCTTGCCGCTGACGCGGTAGTAGATGCCTATCCGCATTGGAGCTCCTGGTGAAACCTTCACTGCTCTCTGACCTCCCCGTGCAGCACGCGACGGAACTCGGCCACCGTCTCGGGCTCCACCCCAAGGGCGTCGCTGAGGCGGCGGATAGTGGCGAACCGGGGCGGACGCGCCCCCCGCTCGACCTGGTGCACCGTGTAAGGCGAGACGCCGGCCCTCTCGGCGAGGGCGCGGATGGTCAGCATGCGCGCGGATCGCGCCTGCCGCAGCGTCTGCATCGTGGGTCGTTCCATGCCCTCTCCCCGCTCCACGGCCTCGCGACGTGCTCACATTGTACTCGCAGCTCGCGGCAAAGGGAAGCGGGTTGTGCGGCGGATCTCGACAACCGAGCCTCGGACGGCGATCATGCCGCGGCGGCAACACCAGTGAGGAATCAACGGGTGGCCGTCGGCTGGCGAGCCCCGGGAGTGAGATGATCCATGGCAGGCTCCTCGATCGCGAATCCGATCCTCAACTCGCCCTTCGCTGAGCCAACCCGCCACTTCCGGTTCGGTGACGACGGTATCACGGACGAAGTCATCGAGGCCCGCCGCGCCAGCTCCTACTTCGTCCCCATCGCCAAGCCGAAGATCCGGGGCAAGGGGGGCCAGGCCCAACTCGCGTTTGAGACGGAGTGGACGGCCGAGCGGATCCAAGAGAACGACCTCATCAACCGGATCCGTGCCCGTGTGGACCTCTGGCGACGTGGCGGCCATCCGGGGATCACCAAGACCACCCGCCGCCTCCTGGAGCACTGGACTGATCCTGGTCGGGAGCGCCGCCTCTTCTTCTGCCAGGTCGAGGCGCTCGAGACAGCAATCTACCTGACTGAAGCCGCGACCAAGTACGGCGACGCCTGGATCGGCAACCGGCTCGCCGAGGCCAACGCGGCGGCTAACCCCGGCCTCGACCGCATCGCCTTGAAGATGGCGACCGGCAGCGGCAAGACGGTCGTGATGGCGATGCTCATCGCCTGGCAGGCGCTCAACAAGCGGGCCAACCCGCAAGCGCGTGACTTCTCCGATGCCTTCCTGGTCGTTGCCCCGGGGATCACGATCCGAGACCGCCTCCGCGTGCTCCTGCCGAGCGACCCCGAGAACTACTACCGAGCGCTCGACCTGGTGCCGCCCGACCTCCTTGATGAGCTCGGCCGCGCCAAGATCGTGGTCACCAACTTCCACGCCCTGCGACGACGGGAGCGGATCGAGGCCGCCAAGCTCACCAAGCAGATCCTGGCCGGAGGTGAGGAGGGGCTCTTCACCGAGACCCCCGACCAGATGGTGCGACGGGTCTGCCGCGAACTCGGCACCAAGCGGAACCTCATCGTCCTCAGTGATGAAGCGCACCACTGCTACCGGAGCCGCCCGGACGACGTTCCTGCTTCCCTCGTTGAGGCGCTCCCCGCCGCCGTGACCGGCAAGCTGACCGGCGAGGAGAAGAAAGAGGCCGAGCAGCTGGAGCGCGAGGCCCGCGTCTGGATCTCGGGGCTGGAAGCGGTCAAGGCCAAGATTGGGGTGCGGGCCGTCTACGACCTCTCCGCGACCCCCTTCTTCCTGCGCGGCTCCGGCTACGGCGAGGGGACGCTCTTCCCCTGGGTCGTCTCCGACTTCTCGCTCATCGACGCGATCGAAGCCGGGATCGTCAAGGTGCCGCGGGTGCCGGTGTCTGATGATGCGATGACCGGAGAGCTGCCCACCTATCGCGATCTCTGGCTGCGCATCCGCGACGGCCTACCGAAGAAGAGTCAGGCCGTCGCGAACGGGCGAGAACCAGTCCTGCCGGCCGAGCTCGAAGGAGCCCTCGCGAGCCTCTATGGCC
>JALYMD010000778.1 GCA_030773875.1 Chloroflexota bacterium
ACGCCGAGCCGACGCAGGCGAGCACCCTCTGGTACCTGCGGTTCTGGGACGCGAACGGGCTGGACGCCCGGCACGCGCTGGTGCGGGTCGAGGCTGGGCCGGAGGTGCGCGAGCCGGCGCAGATCGACGAGCTGTCGGCCTGGCTGATGGCGGAGCGAACGCCGCGTGCCACCGCGGACGCGCGCTGGGCGACGCTGCTCTACCCCGTCCACTACCTGGAGCAGATCCTGAAGCGGCGCCTGGCGGCCGACACCCGCGGCTGGCCGGGCGGCCGTTGAGGCGAGAGGAAACCGCGACGGCCAGAGGGCCGGTCGCAATGGAGCGGGGACCGATGGTCGAGATGCTCTCGAACGGGACGGTGTCGGGCACGGACCTGCTGGCGGAGGCGACGGGGGACCGGCGCGTGGCGGCCCACCTCCTGGAATGCTTCGCTGACCTGATCGACCAAGAGACGAAGGCGATCGGGCGGGTGGTCGGGAGCGAGAAGGAGCCGGCAGGATCCCACCAGTTCTTCATCTGGGCCGCGGATCACGCGACCACGCTGGATGTCGGCCACATCGTCGTCGCGTTCTCGGAGGAAGCGGCGGTGGTCGGGGTGGTGGATCAGCCCCGCCGCTTCTCCGACCTGCGCTCGTTCCTGGACGACTACTTCGACCGCCACGTCGAGCTGGCGCTGGAGGAGGAGCCGCCGACGAGGCGGCCGGAGATCCTGGTCTTCGCGGTCAACGTGCTGGCGACCAAGCATCTGCGGGAGGACGTCACCTCCCACCGGCCGCCGGTGAGCGGGCCGGTCTACTTCGCGACCCCGGCGGCGATCGAATTCGCGCTGGGCAGGGAGGATTTCAGCGGCATCCCCATCCCCGCCTTGATGCACACCAACGGCAACTTCGTCCGGGATGAGCTGGGCGAGGTGCGGCGGGACGCGCAGGGCAACGAGGTTTTTCAGCGGGCGCCGATCTGGGTGGACGAGGAGTACCTGCTCGGTCCCGAGGCGGGGCACGCCAACTGGACGGGCCAGTCGGGTCTGGCGACCAAGACCAGCCACGCGCTCTTTCTGACCTCCGCCGTTTTTCAGCGGATGCGGGCGGAGAAGAAGAAGGTCGCGGCCCTGATGTTCAACGTGAAGGGCCCGGACCTGCTTTGGCTGGACAAGCCGGCGGATCCCGAACCGGGAATGGAGGCGGTGTACGCCGCGGCCGGATTCAAGGGGCTGCGGGCGGAAGACCACGTCGCCTACCGGTCGCTGGGGCTGCAGCCCGAGCCGTTCGACGGGTTGCGGATCTTCGCGCCCTTCAAGCCGACCCAGGAGCCGAAGCGCGACCATCGGTCCGGTCAGGACAGCATCTCCCTGGAGCGGGAGGCGTACCACGCCAAGCTCAACACGCTGCGGACGGCGCCGGCCGAGACCCGCTGCGTCTTTCCGATCCTGTGGGAACTGCGGCCACTCCTCTACCAGGCCCACAAGGTGTTCGAGCACGGCGATCTGGACGACAAGCTCTGGGGGTTCATCTCCGAGATCCGGGACAATTACGGGGTCTCGTCCCTGGCGGAGCTGGAGCGGCTCTTTGCCAAGATCGACGACTATTTCGACGAGGATTCGAGCCGGGACTCCTGGCAGGGGCACCACAAGTTCACGATCCGCAAGGCGCGCAACCGCTTCCAGGGGCTGACCGCCAAATTCGGCGGCCTGCTCACCGATGGCACCGTTGCCTACGGCAACCTGCCGCAGGTGGACGAGCCGTTCCGGGACCAGGAGCTGCGGGTCGTCGACATCGCGGGCTGCAACACCAACGTCCAGGAGTTGCTGGTCAGCTCGGTGATTCACGAGATCTGGAAGCTGGCGGAGCGGGAGGAGCTGGGCGTCGACAAGGTGATCGTCTTTGTGGACGAGCTGAACAAGTACGCGCCGGGAGGAGGGCAGGGCGGCCTGCGGGACACGCTGGTCGACATCGCGGCCCGGGGCCGGCACCTGAACGTGGTGCTCTTCGGCGCCCAGCAGTTCCGGTCCAAGGTGGACGACGAGATCCTCGGGAACTGCGGCACCTCCCTCTACGGGCGGGTCGGAGACGAGGAATTGACCAACGCCGCGTACCGCTCCTTGAGCGAGACGGCGAAGGCGGAGTTGTTGGGGCTGCCGAAGGGGAGGCTGCTGATCCGGCACGCCCACTTCCGGGCCCCGCTCTTTGGCACATTCCCCTACCCGCCGACGGTGCCGG
>JALYMD010000779.1 GCA_030773875.1 Chloroflexota bacterium
AGGCGGGTCGGCCCCACTCGTGATGCCGTCACATCTTGGCGCCCGCGGACCCGCGGCCCAACCCCCGCTTCGGGAGGTAGCTCGGGGCGGGGCGCCGCTGCGCCGGGCACTGGGCTTCAGTCAGCGACGCACGGCAGCGGGTGCGTGCGCACGTGGCTGTCCAACGCCTCCGGGGGGCGGGCCGTTGACCGGAGGCCGCGGCGTGGGCGGGCCACATCGTGGCCACGAGCCGAGGCAAGGTTCCACGAACGGATCATCCGCAGGCCCCGGAGTGATTGGCCGTGGCGATACACGGGCTGAACGGAAGGTCCTCGCCGGCCGTCCGACGATCCGGCACGCGTCGATTAGCATGCGCTCCGGCCATGACCCCGTGCTCGCCGGGATCGGCGCTGAGTCCCAAAGAAGGACCGTGGCGACGCCCGCATCGCCACCGTCGAGGCGTGGTCGCGCTTCGGGGCGCCGCGCCGGATCACCGCCGCAGCACCCCGGCGGTGACGACAGCCGCCGGCGGACCTTGCCTCAGGTGACGGGCAGAGCCGAGCTCCACGCGGCCCACGGCATCGGCAGCCCGTGGTCATGCGTCAGGTAGCGCTTGGGGCAGGAGGCGACCAGCGAGTAGGCGGTGTTGACCATGTTGGCGACGTGGAGCCCGCCGACCTGGGTCAGCAACTGATAGGCATCCAGCTCTTCGAAGCCGAAGTCGGTCGCCAGCCAGGCCACTAGCTCGCGGTAGGCGATCCGGGCCGCGTCCTCCATCGGTCGGGCGCTGCCCACGGTCATGAGCCGCTCTGGCGTCTCAATCCGCGGCCAGTCGATCGAGTGGCCCTTGACGAGGTCGAAGGTGAAGGTCCCGTACGCCTCGATCTCCAGGGCCGGGCCCGCGAGTTCCCCTTGCCCCTGGGCGGCATGGGCATCACCGACGAAGAAGCATGCGCCGGAGACACGCACCGGCAGGGAGAGGGTATGACCGACCGTGACCTCAGGGGCGTCCATGTTGCCCCCATGGGAACCGGGACTCGCCGAAGAGATGGCTTCCAGAGCCGGGGCGGTGCCGATGGTGCCGAAGAAGGGCGCCCAGGGCACTTCCCAGCGGTCCCGCCAGGCAAAGCTGCCTTCGGGCGTGCGCCGGTAGATCCAGACCCGCTCTGGCAGTTGGGGGGCGAGGGAGGGCGTCTCGTGGGTACCGGTGAGGCCACCGCAGTGCGGGAGCAAGCAGGAGACGGCCCAGTCCCGGGCGGGCTGGATGGCGTCGATGTGGACGACGAGGGTGTCGCCCGGTTCGGCACCGTCGATCCAGATCGGGCCGGTGACCGGGTTGAGGTGCGCGCCGAGGACCTGGCTGGGGACCTGGTCTTCGGAGGTGAGGAGGCCGCCGAAGCAGTCGGCGGTGTGGATCGTCACCGTCTCACCGGGGGTGACGAAAGCGATCGGGTCGGCGTAGGGGCCAAGGACGTAGGGGTGCGGACCCGGCTGGCGGATCAGGCGCGACGTGGGCGGCGCCTCGGTGACGGGCACCGGCAGGGTGGCGTCAACGGCGGGGTACGGGACGGTAAGGGCGGTCGACATGCGGGACTCCTTTCTCGGTAGGGGCAATCTGGCCTGGTGGTAAGAACAGTTAGTCCTGGAGTGGTAGCGGGTGCTCACGGAGGCGCCGGACGAGCGCAAGCATTGCGGGCACCGTGGTCACGCGGCGGGTCACGGACATCGCGCGACGGAGGAGTTCCATCCGCCCCGGCGTCTTTGGGGCGGGGGCGAGGACGTCGCAGCAGGCGAGGGCTTCGTCGACGCAGGGCTGGAGGAAGCTGGTCGTCTCGTTGGTCTGGAACATCGTGCCCTCCTTAACGACCTGATGGCGCGTTCGGCACCGGCGTCATCGCCCTGATCCAGACCGCGAACCTGCCGGCCAGACCACGCCCGGTCTCCAGGGACGTACGCCGCACGGGGGTTCTCGACGGGGTGGTCAGGGAGCGTTCTCGTGCCGCCTGTACCAGCAGATCTTGACGCCGCAGGTCCGCGGCACGGCACTCACGCTCGGTGAACCCGGGAACCATTGCGGCCTCCTCGTCGTCGCTGGCTTGTCCGGTCGATACCTCGTTGGGGCTCCACTCTGCCCTGACGGCACCCCGATCACCACACGCAACCCACGCAACCACCCACGCATCTGCCTGTTGCGTGGGTCACCCTCCGGACGTACGATGCGCCCACACGCTGGGTTCTGGGGCAACAGGACGGCTTGGGGTCATGAGCACCACGCGTCCCGATGACGGGGCTGAAGACGCCACGTTCGGGGGCCTCCTGCGACGAGCACGGGTGGCGGCTGGGTTGTCGCAGGAGGAACTCGCCGAGCGGGCTGGAGTGAGCGCCCGCGGCATCAGCGATCTGGAGCGGGGCGTCCGGTCGGTCCTCCGCAAGGACACCCTTGCGCTGCTCCTCGACGCGCTCCGGCCTTCCTCTGTGGAGCGATCAGCGCTGTTCGCCGCGGCCCGACGCGTTCCTTCCCGACGATCATCGCCAACCGCAGCCGTGGACCGCTCTAACCTGGCGCCGCTGCCCGTCCCGCTCACTCCCCTCGTCGGGCGGGAGCGGGAGGTGGCCGAGGTGACGGAGCTGCTTCGCCGCCCCGATGTCCGCCTCGTGACGCTGACCGGTCCCGGTGGGGTGGGTAAGACGCGCCTCGCGATCCGGGTAGCCGAGGAACTACAGGGCGAGTTCGCGGACGGGGTGGTCTTCGTCGGGCTCGCCCAGATCGCCGATGTTGCCCTCGTGCTGCCCACCGTGGCCCAGGCCCTCAGGGTCCGAGAAGCGGGAGACCGACCCCTGGCCGAGCAGCTGGCGGCAGCGTTGCGAGCGCGCACGCTGCTGCTGGTGCTCGACAACCTCGAGCAGGTGGTCGAGGCGGCCCCGCTCCTCGCCGCTCTGCTCGCGGCCGCGCCCCGCCTCAACGTGCTCGCCACCAGCCGGGTCCCGCTGCGCCTCGCCGCCGAGCACCGGCTCCCGGTGCCGTCGCTCAGCTTGCCCGCCCCCGGCGCGTCACCGAGGGTCGGGGACCTGGCGCGGACGGAGGCGGTCGGCCTGTTCGTCGCCCGGGCCAAGGCGGTGCGGCCCGACTTCGCCCTGACC
>JALYMD010000780.1 GCA_030773875.1 Chloroflexota bacterium
CCCAGATGGCCCGCCAACTGGCTGGCCATCTGGGCGCCACCATCGTTCCGTCCCGGAACGAATGAGCAACACCTGGCACGCGGGGTGGGGCGGTCGTCGCGATGGTTGTAGGGAACGCGGATGGGACGGCGGGTACTGGGCGGGGTAGCCCAATGGCGACGGTGACCTATGGGAACCTGGACTTCAACACGGTTTGGCAGGTGCTTGGCCTGTCGACGCGAAGGGTCTGGACGGTTACATGCTCGGCGCAGGCTCGGGTTCCAGCGTGCGAGGGGGCAGGATGGTCCCATGGGCAGCGCGGCCGATGCGGAGGACCATGAGGGCGGCACCGAGACAGAGGAGGCCGGCTGCAACGAAGGCCGGTTCGTAGTTGCCAAAGCGGGTGCGGACGGCGCCGGCAGCGTAGGCGGCGACGGCGGCGCCGATCTGGTGAGAGGCGAAGATCCAGCCGAAGACGATGCCGACGCGGGGCTTGCCGAAGATGTCGGCGGTGAGGGCGACGGTGGGGGGGACGGTGGCGACCCAGTCGAGGCCATAGAAGACGATGAAGAGGATGAGACCGGCGTTCTGGAGATCGAGGGCGACGGGCAGATAGAGGAGCGAGAGTCCGCGCAGGCCGTAGTAGGCGAAGAGCAAACGACGGCTGTCCCAGCGATCGGTAAGCCAGCCCGAGATCATGGTGCCGACGATGTCGAAGACGCCGACAACTGCCAGGAGGCTGGCGGCGGTGACCTCGGCCATGCCGTGGTCCATCGAGGCGGGGATGAGGTGGGTGCCAATCAGCCCGTTGGTGGTGGCGCCGCAGATGAAGAAGCTGCCAGACAGAAACCAAAAATCGCGCGAGCGAACGCCGAGGCGAAGACCCAGAAAGGCGGCGGCGAGCGGGCTGCCAACTGAGTGCGGGGTGTAGTCGACTTCTGTGGCCCCATAGGGGCGCAGGCCGAGGTCTTCGGGTTTGTTGCGCATGAAGAGGGCGACTAGCGGAACGACAAGGAGCGCGCCTGCCGCGGTGGTGGCGGCTGCCCAACGCCAGCCGAAGTTGGCCACCAGCCAGGCCAGGAGGGGGAGAAAGACCAGTTGGCCGGTGGCGCTGGCGGCGGTGAGGGCGCCCATGACCAAACCGCGCCGGTGGACGAACCAGCGATTGGCGACGGTGGCTGCGAGAACGGAGGCCATTGAACCGGTGCCGAGGCCAACGACGACGCCCCAGAGCAGGGCGAGTTGCCAGGGCGCGCGCATCAAGATGGTCAGAGCGGATCCGGTGGCGACGGTGAGCAGGGCGATCAGCATGACCCGGCGGACGCCGAACCGCTCCATTAGGGCGGCGGCAAAGGGACCACTGAAACCGAAGAGGATCAGGTTGATGGAGACGGCGAGGGAGATGGTGGCCCGGTCCCAGCCGAACTCCTCTTGCAGGGGCACGATCAGGACGCCGGGCGTGGAGCGGAAGCCGGAGGCCCCAAGGAGGGTGACGAAGGTGACGCCGGCGACGATCCAGGCGTAGTGGAGGCGGTGGGGGGCGGCGCTCCGGGGCATCGGTCTTTCCTCTGACGTGGTGCTGGGAATCGTTGGGGCAGGTGCTGGATGGTTGCCGAGCGGTTGCGGTCGTGATGCTGGTGGCGACCCGCGGGGGCCGAGCGACGCATGCGCCGCCCCTACGGGAGTCGTCGTGTCAACCAGCTGTGATCCTCCTTCACGAGGTGGGACGTGTCTATGTTCACGCGGAACGTTGGAGCCGTTGAGCCGGATCCGTGGGCAGGGGGTGAGCGCCTAGTTGTCGACGTAGCCCTGGGCCCAGGTGCGGGCGGGATCGTGGTTGCGGAGATCGATGCCGAAGTCGACGGCGGCCTTGAGGCCCAGGAGAACGGAGACCCAGCCGGCGGCGACCTCGGCGCGGTGCTCGGCGGGCACGCCCGCGTCGGTGAGGGTGAGATCGGTGCCGCCGGAGCCGTCGTCGGCGAGGTCGAAGGTGGCGACCGAGCCGCCGACGTAGCGCACGGCGAAGCGGCGCGGCGGCACATTCTCCAGGACTTCGCCGCGCCAGGTCTGGCCCCCGGGAAAGACCCAGGTGATCAGGCCGTCCTCCTCCCACACGGATTCGGCCCAGAAGTGGGCGCGCCCGAGGTCGGTCATCAGGACGGCGTGGACCTGGCCCGGCGGCGAGATGAGGTGAACCCGCCACCGGAGGGCGTGCGGGTCGGGTTGGAAGGTCACGGGCATTCCTTTCGGTGTGGTTGAGGGGGACGAGTTGGGAGCTGGCCGGAGGGCGGCGGGGCTCGCACGCTCTTCTCAGCCGGCCCGGTGGCGCCAGGGGCGGATGAGGATCCAGGCGGCGACGAGGATCAACTCGGCGACGGCGTCGAGGAGGTAGACCGGGGAGATGCGGCGCTTGGCGACGTAGGCGATATCGATGGCGGCGAGCCCGCCAGCGCTGGCGCCGCCGAGAAGGGCCGTCTCGGGCGAGGTGCGACCGGCGCGGGCGGCAAGGCCAAGGCTGCCACCGATTGCGATGACCAGGACCCCGACCGTCTTGACGAGCCAGCGGTCCATCTTCGGACCGGTGATGGCCTCGAACGAACGCATGTGAAGCAGCGGCCAAACGCCGGTGATCACAAAGTAGATCGCCTGGATGCGAGCGATCTGCGGACCATGGAGGGCGAATGGTCCGATGTCGTTGCTCGCTGTTCGTCGGAGTCGCACCCCTGGCTCCATTCTTCTTCATGGGCGAACAAGGCGTGGACCGGGGGGTAAACATCGTCCTCCGGCCCGGGGGAGGATGGTACGGCAGGACGACGTCGCCTGCACACCAGCGTGAACGGGGCCAGCCAGACGAGGGAAGGCTGCCCAATGCGGTGAGGTGGCGATTCGAGGACGAGTGTTATGCGACGATTGACGATTAATGGCGCGCCTGGGTAGGGTGGTCACGCGCGAGGCTGGGGGATCCGGAGAGCGAGCGAGGACGGGACATGGGAGCGATCGGGGAGTTCGACCGCGCCGAGTTCGCCCGGATTGCCGGTGTGGTCGCGGCACGGTCCGCGGAGTTGCTGCGGACGCGGGTGGTCGTGAGCGATGAGCGGCGCGTGGT
>JALYMD010000781.1 GCA_030773875.1 Chloroflexota bacterium
GGTTGAGCAGATAGAGCCTCATCTCGCTCCTTTCCGTTCCGATGGGTTGGGCGCCGCCTTACGCCACCGCCGGCGGCCGGCGGCGCCAGAACCCGGTCGCTCCCTCGAAGGCGTGCGCGAACTGGAGCACGTCGAGGTCGGCGCGGGAACGGCCGACGATCTGGATCCCGACTGGCAGCCCGTCGGGCGTGAAGCCGCAGGGCACCGAGATCGCTGGCAGTCCCGTCACCGTGATCCAGTACGCCGATTTCATCCAGTCCAGGTAGGTCTCCATCGACACCCCGGCGATCTCCGTCGGGTACCTGGTCTCGATGTCGAACGGTGGCACCTGGTTGACGGCGCAGAGCAGGAACTCGTACCCCTCCATGAAGCTCCGCACCCGCTCGTACAGCTCCGCCTGACGAGCCATCGCCCGGCCGACGTCGACGGCGGTGAGCTTGAGCCCCTCCTCGATGTTCCAGACCGCCTCCGGCTTGAGGAGGTCCCGGTGGTCGGCAAGCGTCTGCCCCCGCCGCGACGCGAGCAGAAAAGCGCGCAGCGTGAGGAAGGCTTCGTCCGCCCCGCTCAGGTCTGGGCAGGCCTCCTCCACCACGCAGCCCAGATCCTCAAACACCCGGCGTTGGGCCACCAGCGCGTCCCGGACCCGGGGGTCCAACGGCAAGCCGCCGAGGTCCGGACACCACGCGACCTTCGTGCCGCGGACGTCCCGGCCCAGTGGGCCTGAGAAAATCTGACCGGGGAGATCCAGCGCAGTGGGATCGCGCGGGTCCGGCCCGGCCATCGCGCTCAGCAGGAGGGCCGTGTCGGCGACCGTCCGCGCCAGCGGTCCCTTCAAGCCGAGCGGGATCCAGGGCGCTGTCGATGGCCAGCGCGGCACAACCCCGGGGGAGGGGCGAAAACCGACCACGTTGTTGAAGTTGCCGGGGTTGCGCAGCGAGCCGCCCGTGTCGCTGCCGTCGGCGATGGGGAGCATGCCGGAGGCGAGTGCTGCCGCTGCGCCGCCGCTGCTGCCGCCAGGCGTCTTGGTAGGATCGTACGGATTGCGAGTGGGGCCGAAGACCGGGTTGAAGGTGTGCGAACCGAGGCCGAACTCCGGAACGTTGGTCTTGCCGATCCCCAGCGCGCCGGCTGCCCGGAGCCGCTCAACGAGGAGCGAGTCGCGGGTGGGTCGGTAGTCCGCGAAAATGGGCGAGCCCTGTGTGGTCGGGAAACCGACCGCGTCGTCCAGATCTTTGAAGGCGATCGGCAGCCCGTGCAGCGGCCCCACCGGCTTATTAGCCGCGAGGCGGCGGTCAGCGTCGTCCGCCAGCGCCAGGGCCTGTTCGTCGTCCAGCCGAGAGACGATGGCATTCACCCGGGGGTTGACCCGCCCGATCTGGGCTAGGTGCGCCGCCATGACCTCCCGGGCCGACGCCTCCCGCCGCCGGATCAGGCTCGCTAGCTCCGTCGCCGTCGCGAAACACAGCTCCTTCTGAGTCAAGATGTTGCCCTCCAGTGCCGCTCACGACCTCGTCGCTGCCGACCAATCGCGATGCTCGTTCCGGGGTTCCCAAGCCTTCTCCCAGGCGCGGCCAATTACGGCGCCCGGCGCCCGTAGCGTTCCCAGTTCACCAGATCGGACAACGGCGTCCGCCCAACCGGCACCGCGGCGCGCACCTCCGGCGGTCCACTGCTCAGTCGCCGGGCCGAGGCGTCGGCCGGGTAGCCCAACGAGATCACCGTGTCCACCCTCCGGGGGTCAGGCACGCCCAGCATCTCACGTGCGCGGCAGTGGTTCTCCTCGGGGTAGAGCGAGGCGATGCAGGAGCCGACGCCGTGGGCCCAGGCGGCCAGCATGATGTTCTGTGCCAGGCGGCCCGCGTCGAACACCGCCCCCGCCTCCATCACCAGCGCGACCCCTGCCTGTGCTCCAGCGAGGTGACCCGCGTACCGGCCCGACTGCGAGAGGTCCGTTAGCACGGCTCGGTCCCGAACCACCACGAGCTCCCATGGCTGCGTGTTCTTGCTGGATCCTGTCCAGCGAGCCACTTCGAGAATGTCGCGCAGCACCCCGTCCGGGATCGGCTCTTCGCTAAAGCGCCGCACCGCACGCAGCGAGCGCAAGAACGCTGTCCCGTCCACGCTCTCCTCCTTGCCCTCCTGCGCCGTTCCCGCCCCCAAGGATACCGATCCTCAATGCCCGATGACGCGCCGCGTTGCACGGGGTGCTGAGCCCCTCCGGTATCAGCACTCCTTCCCAGGCTCCAGCGCCTGCCGCCTTCCTGCCCATGATCTTGACGCCGTTGCCCGGGGTTACCGGGACCAGGAGCCGCGGGCGAGCGTCGCAACCCCCAGCATTCCCAGGCCGGCGACGAGCAAGAGCGGCTCGTAGCCGTGCGCAGTCGCCAGCCAGCCGAATCCGGCGGTCCCGATCGACCCACCGACGAAGAGCGCGAACGCGAAGACCGCGACCGCTGTCCCTCGCGCGGTCGGGACCAGTTCGGTGGCGCGGGTCTGGAGCGTGGAGTGGAAGAGGGCGAACCCGATGCCCATCCCAAGCAGCGGCAGCGGCGTGAGTTGCCACACCGGCAGGGGCAGCAGCGCGAGGTAGCCGCCGGCGAGCAGCATCCCCCCAACCAGCACTCGGTCGGCCTCCCCCAGCCGTGAGCCGAGCCGGGTGAACAGGCGGCTGGCCAGCAGCGTCCCGCCACCGTAGCAGGCGAGAATGAGCCCGATGGCCAGGTAGCCGAGCCCGTAGGCACCTTCGAAGTACGCCCCGAGGTAGGTGAAGGCGCCGAGCACAACCGCCCCTTCCAGCGCGACGAGCAGGTACAAGAGCTGGGCTCGACGGAGGCGGAGGACGGCGCCGTACGCTTGCCCGCTCGCCACCCCGGGCACTACCGGCCGCGCGGCGGGCAGCCGGAACAGGAGCGCCGCTGTCACGAGGGAGATCACGCCGTAGAGTCCGAAGACCGCCCGCCAGGAGATGAG
>JALYMD010000782.1 GCA_030773875.1 Chloroflexota bacterium
GTGCGAGTTGTTGGCTCGCCAGCGCTTCCCGACGCGCAACGCCGCCCGCCTCGCCCTGTTCGCGGTCCATCGAGGGGTTCTCCAACACGCACCGCCGGCATTCCGCGCTCGGGTACCTATCCCCCGCGGCCTACGAGAGGAGGAGGACCCTTTCCCAGCAGGTCACCTCGCTGTTCGCTGTCCATCAAACCGGGGCAACTCCAGATGGCCGGGCGTGCGAGGTCTACTTTGGCGTCAGTTAGAGACTAGAAGCGATTGGTCAATAGGCTATCGAGCCAATCAGGCTCTCGCGGCTACCGCTAACGTCGTGGCCAGCGCGTCGGCCGTGGGTTCCCCATCCGGGGACACGGCACTGATGCGGGCCAGGACGTTGTCCAGCAGCAGGTAGACTGTCACCTCAACCCCCGATCCGTCTGGGGCACGTCCCTGGAGCATGATGGCACCATCCCCGATGTCATAGGCCCCGACGACCCGGATTCCGAGAGCTTCGGCGCGACCGTCGGCGTAATAGGGCAAGGCGCGGTCAGCCTGAGCGCTGGAGCCGAAGAGGTGGAGACTGACCTCGACTGAGGTTGCCGCACCCGGATAGGCGCTGCTCCCCTCGGGCGCGGCGAAGTAGCGATAGACATTGGTCTGGAAATCCTGGTCAGCCAGGAAGGAGGCAGCCTCCCGCGGGCGAAGGAAGGTCTGGGCGATGTCGGATTGGGACCGCCTGCCCTCGTCAGCGACGACAAAATCCGCCGGCAACTCCCGCAACGTCGGGAGGAGGTCCTCCACGCTTCCGGACCTCACGAGTGGACCGGCGACTTGCGCCTGGAGGAGGAGACCCTCAGCCGTCGCAATCGCGTCCGAGGTGGGATCACCAACCGGGGCCACCGCGCTGATCCGAATCAGGAAGGCCCCATCCCGCAGGTAGATCGTGGTCTCGTTGACGCCATCTCTACTCCCGCTGATCGCCAGGAGTTCATCGCCGATCCGAGCGACCGGGATCGGGCTGAGACCGAGCATCAGAGCACGACCGGCGGCAAAGTAGGACATCGCTTCTGTGGCGCCGGCGGGGGAGCCGAAGAGGTGGAAGCTCACCTCTAAAGAATCTGTGCCCGCGTCTGTGGATCCCACGTAGTTGTAGTAGGCGTTGCCCTCCCAGCCCCAAGATCTCAGCAGCCGTCGAGCCTCCGCCGGCGAAGGGAACCCTTCGGCTATCTGGTTCAAGGTCCGTGACCCGCGCTCGAACTCCTCGAGCCCGTCGGGAACGAAAGGGGATGCGGAGGCCTGGATCATGGCAAACGGCCTCGCCGTTGCCGAAGCCGGCGAGACGGGTGTCAGGACCAGCATGATGGCGAGCGCCAGGAGAAGAAAGCTGAGGCGAGCATGGAGCATGGGACCGCCTCCAAGTGCATGCTGAACAAATCGAGGTATGACGCATTCAAACAGGTCGCGTGAAAAAATCAACCACTTCCTGAGGGGAGTAGTTCAGGAAGGAGCGCAAGCTGGACCATCATCTGGGCACTGCTCGAGGCAAGTCTTCGAAGATGGTTTGGTGGGGGGCCAAGGAGGCGAACCCCATTGCAATGTCCCTTAGGTACGAAGCAATTAGACGCAACACCCTAAGGTCTGCTTGCGTGCTGCAAAGTCCAGGGGTCATGGCACTAACGCAAAAGCAAACGATTGAGCCTTTTGAAGACTTAGCAGCACGCAAGGATCCCCTAGGGAGGTGCGTGTTGCGTGGAAGTCCGCGCTTAGTTACACATGCCCTTTGGCGCACCTTCCCGGCATGCCTCTAAGCTGCTGCACCTTCCTCAGCCCTCACCCCCGACCACGTCGTAAACGTCCTTTGGCTTACCGCCGCTGGCCACCTTGCGCGTTCGAATAATTCCCATCGCTACGAGCTTCTTGACCTTCCTGCGAACCGTATCCGCTGAGCATTCCAGCCACCCGGCAACCGTGGTCGCGTCGGCACCATCCTCGCCGAGTTGAGCCTTGATTTCATGGATGGCCAGGATGATGTCGTTCATCCGGGTGGCGTCGCTAGTCGTGACCGCTCCTCCGTGGACCAGCAGGGCCGAACCCTCCGCTTCGTCGATTCGGAGGGCCACCGCGAAGGGGTCGAGGCGCCGGCCGTAGCGGCTCTTAACGTGGCTGATGGTTAGCATATTGGGCTCGCCGGCGCCCGCGAAGAGGATGTTGTCGGGCCAGGCGCGCTTCTCGGTGCTCCCCCGCAACATCTCCTCAGGATCGTTGATGAGCGACTTTTTGCGGACGTGGTCCGTGAACAGGAAGGCCGCGCCGTGGGTTCGTATCAACGCCTTGGCATTGCCGAAGACATCAGCCATCTGGCCGGCGGAGTTCTCATCAGCGCCGTGGATGCGGGTCAGACTATCGAGGATTACCAGAGAGGGGCGGATCTCGGTCATCATCCGGTCGAGGTGGGCTGCGCTCGCGTTGTCGAGGCGCAGCCCGTAGCCGACGGCGAAGTGGATCGGCAGACTGGACCCGCTTGGATCCCCTGCCTCCAGCATCTTCAACCTCCCCTGCAGTCCGGCCAGGTGGCTCTCCTCGTCCACCACCAGCACCGTTCCCTGCTGGGTCGGGAAGTGACCCAGCCAAGGGTCGCCACTCGCAACCGCGCGGGCGGCCGTCAGCGTCAGCCAGGTTTTGCCGACGTTGGGGGGGCCGGACCAAATGTTGCCAGTACCCTCGTCGATGATGCCGGCGATGAGCGGCCGCACCGGCGGGATCTGCCGGGTGAGTAGGTCGCTATAGGAGAGGGCGACGGGAATGTCCGTCTCTGGCGGAACGGTCTCCGGCCGGTGCCCGTTAGCGCCCACGGCGGCGTCCCCCGCCCCGGATCGAGGTCAGTTGGGCTCCACTAGCCAACACGAACAGTTTGACCGAAGGTTCCGGCGCATACCGTCCCGCGCTCCGGGCGATCTTCCACACCTCTTGGTCGTCGAGGGGTGGCTTGCAGCACTCCTGGTTGGTAACCAGCAGTGACGCAGCGATGGCCGCGTCACTGAGGCCGTAGCGCCTCATGGCGCTTCCCAGGCGGAAGAGTCGGGTGTTGCGCTTCCCTTCGACGATCGGTTCCCCCTCGACGATTTTTGGTCCCTCAGTGTCGGCCGACGTTAGGATGTGTTCCAGGAGCCACGCCGGCGCTTCGGCGAGCGGCACCAGGTCCGGGTGCAGCGTTTTGGACCAGTAGTACTGCTCCCCGGATCGATGAAATGAGGGCGGCGCGACGCAATAAGCGTCGTCCCCGCGGATGTCCAGGCCGGGTCCAAGTTTGCCAGCACTACTCCCAACCCGACCCCCCGGATGGCGAAAGTAAAGGTGTCCCCCTCCCCCACCGGTGGCCACAGCCCATGTGACAGGGAGAGGACCGTGCTCGTCCTCCAAGGAGGCAACGGTGCTCCAGCCGCCGCCTTTGTCGTCGATATCGAGGGCAATGAGCCCGCTGACCGCGCCGGTACGGACTCCGATGTTGGCGTCCGGCCACAATGCCCACCATTCTCGTAGGGCACCCCCATCCACCGTCGCGTTATGCAACCCGTTGGGGGCCAGGTCGCGAATGGGGTGCTTGCCAACCGAGGAGCAGTGAGGATTCCCACAGGCGCAGGATCGGTCAGGCTCTACCGGAAAAAGAGGCAGGACGGGGATGCCTCGTGCAGCGAGCGAGAGCGCCTCGTCCCCCATCATGGCGTCACCAGTCATGCGTTTGCTCCGTCACAGTCGGTCTCTTGGGGAGCCCAGGTGGCGGTACTGGCGTACCACCATCCGGTTGGTCCCTGCACCATGCCCTTCCTCCACATCTCGTCGCTCGAGAGGCACGAGACATTGCCGTCCCGGGTCCGCTGCTGGTGCTTATCGAAACCCGTGACCGAGCCGAAGAACTGGCCACACTGAACACACTGACAGCGGTTCGAGCCAACTCGGAGTCGCGGCGCCTCTTCGATGCCCTCTGGAGGGTTCACGTTGGCACTAAACGCAGCCGCAGCAGATGAGGTGGTGGTCGAATAGGTCATCATCCTGCTCGCTCCTACGTGAGCCTGATTCGTGGATCCAAAGCAAAGGCCTACCGTCAAGCCGAGTCGTAAAGGTCCTCTGCCCGCTCCGTCCGAGCACGGATCCAGATTTCTAGTTCGCTCCGTGGGATTCGCACTGAGCGACCAATCCTGACAACTGGTAATTCACCGCTGGCAAGCATCTGGAAGATCGTCGAGCGACCAAGAGAAAGGATCTTTGCCGCTTCCTCGGCCCGCAGGAGCAGCGGTTGTTCTTGCATCGAAGGACCTCCCAATCTGCGTCCACCTGGTCCGTTGAGAGCGCTACTCGCTTCAGCAGCCCTCTACAAGCCATACTAGACTTCCCGCTTGACGTACCGTGAAACGGGAAGGTGCACGACATGGGACGAAAACTCCGGACCGTGGAGGACGTGCGCGCCCGACTGGTGTGGGAGTGCCGGCAGCCGGATGTGCATCCGGTGATTTGGGAGCGGATGGTCGATAAGGCCTATGTGAACGACGCGATTGACAATGAACAGGGGTGGGTCGATCTGCTTGATGAGTACCGTTACCAACTCGGCCTCGCCTCATCCGCCTCCCCACGCCGCCCTCCAATGCGGGGGGAAGAGGTCACAGGGGAGGAGATTCCACTCAGCAACGACGAGATCAACCAGGCCCACCTGGTCAACAAGGCACGAGCGAAGGTCGCAGCTTCCCTGGCTCCCGTTCGCTTCTTCCGCCAGCGTGTCACGGGTGGAACACTGACGCCGGAAGAGGCGCGCAATTTCTTGCTGTCGCCTGCCCTGGCTGTCTTCCCGTTAGCGGATCTCGCTGCCGCAAAGGTTCCAGTGGTGGGTCACCGGGTCACAAGTCTGGAAGAAACATCCGACGATGACGTGCTGCGTGTGGCAGTCACGATTGCAGAACCGGCAGTGACCCTGGTCAGACCCCTTCCTGGTCCGGCATTCGGCGGTGAGCCCTTGTACCTTGCCTACTCAGACCCTTGGGGAAGGACTGGGAAACTCTCGGTGGCCCCGAACTCCGTGCTCGATAGCTTGCGCATGCTGACTGAATGGCTCGCCGACCGCCTCCCATGGGGACAGGGTGAGATCGCCTGGTTCGTGCTCACCGACTATCGGCCGTGGGTCCCACCCCTCCGAGCCTGGCTGCGGCGAGATGCCGTGACCCGGGAAGGCCAACAGCAGGAAGTCCTGCACCGCTGCACGCGAGGACTGATCACCCTTGAGGTTGAGCCCTGGGTTGAACCCGCCACCGTGCAGCGGGTCTACCGAGGCGCCCGGAGGATCATGTTGGGCGGCGACAATCGGCCGCTCATTCCGCGCAAACGCGGGGTCTTCCACTTCGTGATCAGCCACGTCGACGACAACGGTCAACTGTCGATCACCTGGCGTGATCTAGCGCGGAAGTGGAACGAGCAATACCCGAAGGGACACCGATACCACTACGAGCCCGGGGTAGGTGACGCGAATCTCGACAAGTTCAAGCGCGATTACGAACATGCAGAGCGTGTCTTGGTGACGCGCCACTATCGGTACCCTGGGGATGACCTGTCACATTCGCCCCGTCGAGATGGAACCGGAAAGTCACGTGCTGGTTGACCACAAATTTGACCACAAAACCGACAGATGTCTGCGGCACGGCGTGGACGGGATAGCACGAAATCAGTCATTGGATGGGCAGATTGGACCTCGATACGACCTCATGGACGGGTCAGGCTGAGACTTTTAATCCATTGGTTCAGGGTTCGAGTCCCTGCGGGGTCACCCAAGAAAGTGGCGTAACCACGCCAAGAATGGAGGAGAGGGACGAGCTGATCCCTCTCCTCCATTCGTCGTTGACGGCAACC
>JALYMD010000783.1 GCA_030773875.1 Chloroflexota bacterium
CAACTGGAGCGCTGACGCGCCGATGATCTCGACAAACACTGTGCCTCTGACCGACGAGACGGTCGAGCTGCAGGGCACGGCAGACCTCGAGCAGCTAGCCCAGGATCAGATCGCACAACTGATCCTCTCGCGACTCAAGGGGCACGGTCTGGCACGCCTGGTCGAGGCAATCCTCCGGGCGCAGGGATACTCCACCTACCGCAGCGAAGAAGGTCCGGACGGTGGCATCGACATCCTCGCCGGGAGCGGCCAGCTGGGGTTTGGCGAAACCCGGCTGTGTGTGCAAGTCAAATCTCAGGACACGCCGGTGGAGGCGAAAACCCTGAATGAGTTGCGCGGCGCAATGACAAGCGTCAATGCTAACCAAGGTCTCCTCGTCTCCTGGAGCGGATACAAGGGGTCGGTCCAGAAGTTGATCGCGTCGAGCTTCTTCAGCGTGCGTCTCTGGACACAAAAAGAGCTGCTCGACGCGCTCTTCACGCACTACGACCAGCTCGATGAGGAACTAAAGGCGGAACTGCCGCTCAAGCGGATCTGGACGGTGGCCATTCAAGACCTTGATTGAGGTCCGTACTAATGTCGGGCGCAGTCGATCACAATGCCGTCTTTCGCACCTACCACAACTACCTACGAGCGATCGATCGTTATTTGCGGTTGACTTATGGGCGTGAGGACGACCTTTTCCTCCATCTGGCTGAGGCGTTCTCCACGATGCCGACGAGCGGGCGAATAAAGAAGGTCAGTGTAGACGGCCGGGTTGAACGGTCACTCCGGCAGGCGTGGGCGACCGAAGTCTTCATACATCATCAGTCTGAAACGGCAGCCAGCGCCGAAGTTATTTCCTGTGCCAACCTCTGGGCGACCGTCCAGGCCTACTATTCAGTCTTCCACGCAGCACAAGCGGTTATTCAGGGATCGCGCTGGTGGAACTCTCCTCCAGATTCGCACGCGGGGACCTTGAAGTTGCTCTCGGAGGCAACTTCCAGACCCATCTTCCCTCCTCCTTTCGACGCGTTCTGTAAGGGGCCTATTGATACGTGCACCTTCGGCGGGATGCTGAGAGGGGTTGCCATTACGAACACGAACTCGCTAGCCGTCCCCACCGATCACGACTGCCATGAACGCATCGGCCTTCTCCTCAAGACAACACGAGAGCGTCAGATTGCGGAGGTGAAGCAGAAATGGATCGACTCCCGGGAGAATCGCAAGCCCCAGGGCGGTAAATACCGCCGTGTCCCAGCATTCCATCAGGCGAAGATCGCCGAGCGGATCCCGGCAACCACCCTGTTCGACTTTCTCTATCGCTTCCGGATCCGCTCCAACTATCGCGATGCGGAGGCGTTCCTCCTTGGCGCCGGAGGACAAAGCGAGGGAATGGCGTTCAACGAGGCGTTGATTAACTACCTGCAGGCGACACTCTTTGTCCTGGAGCTAGTTCTCTCTCGAATCATGGGAGTGGACGAGCTTGTTAGCTCTGCCAAGGGGTTTATGGAAGCGGTTGGCGACCCTGCGGAGAGGACCGTCGGAGCTCGGTTGCCATACCTCTATGTGTAGATTTGCCCCTGACAACAGCCATTACCAAGCCCTTGTCTGCTGTGGAGCTCACTGCAACAGAGCATTGAAAGACCTGTCTCCATTAGTAGAGACAGGTCTTTATCGTCGCTTGGCCGGCCTATCATCCTCACCGGCGAGAGGGCGTCGTGGTGGTTTTCTTGTTCTGCGCCTCGACGAAGCTGCGCAGCACGGCATTCATCCGCGTCTGGTAGCCGGCGCCCTGCGCTTTGAACCATTCCACCACGTCAGCATCGAACCGGACGGTCAGCTGCTGCTTGGGGCCGGGAATGCCGACCTGGACGGTGCTCCAGTCGATCTCCCCTTCCTCGTCGTGGTCGATCGAGGCCTCCAGCTCCTCCTCGGTCAGGGCATCCAGGTACGCGTAATCCGTCCGACCTTCGCCCCGTCGGCGCATCTCGTCAAGCTCCTCCGCCGTGTAGCGCACGGTAGTGTCGTTGTTCTGCATCACGAGCCCTCCTTGCTGAAATCACTCTGATCGTTTCCC
>JALYMD010000784.1 GCA_030773875.1 Chloroflexota bacterium
CTCCCGCTCCATCTGATACTGGCGTCTGGCGTCTGGCGTCTGGCGTCTAACCGAGATTACCGCCCGCCCCGGCTCGCGGAAGCCTGCTGGGCGTGCTTCTTGGCCTTGTTGCGCTCGTCCTGCGTCAGCAGGCGCTTGCGAAGGCGCCAGCCCTTCGGGGTAACCTCCAACAATTCGTCGTCGGCCAGGAAGTCCAGCGACTGCTCTAGGCTGAGCAGCACCGGCGGCGTCAGGCGGACAGAGATGTCGGAGGTGCTGGAGCGGATGTTGGTCAGCTTCTTGGCCCGGCAGACGTTGACCGCAAGGTCCCCGGGGCGCGGCTGCTGGCCGACGACCATCCCCTCGTAGACCTCCGTGCCGGGCTCGATGAAGGTGATCCCGCGCTCCTGAGCGTTGGCCAGCCCGTGCGAGAGGGCCGTGCCGGTCTCCGAGGCCACGAGTGCGCCGGTGCGGCTCGAGACGATCGCACCTTGCCACGGCTCGTAGCCGATCAGGCGGGAGGCGAGGGTGCCGTTGCCCTTGGTCGCCGTCAGGAACGCGTTGCGCAGGCCGATCAGGCCACGGGTCGGGATGGCAAACTCCAGACGGACGTTGCCCCGCCCATCGTTAACCATGTCCAACATCCGCGCCCGGCGACCGCCAACGAGATCGGTGACCACGCCGACAAACTGCTCGGTGGTGTCGATCACCAAATGCTCGACCGGCTCCTCTGTGACGCCGTCCGTCTCGCGGGTGATCGCTTCCGGGCGTGAGACCTGGAACTCGTAGCCTTCCCGGCGCATCGTCTCGATCAGGATCGAGAGGTGTAGCTCCCCGCGACCGGAGACGGCGAAGACATCTGCCTGCTCGGTGGCAGAGACGCGCAGCGAGAGGTTGGTCTCCAGCTCCCGGAAGAGCCGCTCCCGGAGCTGGCGGGAGGTGGAGAACTGCCCTTCCCGGCCAGCGAATGGCGAGGTGTTGACGCCGAAGGTGAGCTTCAGCGTCGGCTCCTCGATCGCGATCGCCTCCAACGTCTCCGGAGTCGCCGGGTCCGTCAGCGTCGCCCCGATCTTCGCGTCTGGGAAGCCGGCCAAAGCCACGATATCCCCGGCGACGGCCTCGGCCACCTCGCGGCGACCGAGCCCCTCGAAGACGGTCAGGTGGGTGACCCGTTGACGCGTCTGCTCGCCGTCGGCGGCGATGTGGAGCAGCGGATCGCCGGCCCGGATCCGACCCCGGTGGACGCGACCGATCGCGATGCGTCCACGGTGGGTGTCATAGTCGAGCGAGGCAACAAGTAGCTGAACCGGCGCATCCGGATCTGCTACCGGCGCGGGAACCTCCGCGACGATAGTGTCGAGCAGCGGGCGCAGATCGGGCGCGAGAGCATCCGGCTGGGGGGTCAACCCGGCGCGCCCGTCCCGAGCGATGGTGTAGATCACGGGAAATTCGAGCTGGTCTGGGTCGGTAGCCAAGTCCAGGAACAAGTCCTGGGTCAGGGAAACAACCTCTTCCGGCCGGGCGTTGGCGCGGTCGATTTTGTTGACGACCACGATCGGGCGCAACCCGATGGCCAGGGCGCGGGCCAGCACGGTCCGAGTCTGGGGCATCGGGCCCTCGACCGCGTCAACCAGGAGCAGGCAACCATCCGCCATGTTCAGGACGCGCTCGACCTCGCCGCCGAAGTCGGCGTGGCCAGGGGTGTCGATGACGTTGATCTTGACGCCGGCATAGGTGATCGCTGTGTTCTTGGCGAGGATGGTGATCCCTCGCTCTCGCTCCAGATCGTTGGCGTCCATGATCAGCTCGCCGGCGGCGTCCGGGTCGCGGAAGACGTTGGACTGCTTGAGCAGCCCATCAACCAGGGTCGTCTTGCCGTGGTCGACGTGGGCGATGATCGCAATGTTGCGCAGGGCGGTCTGCGCCTGCGTCTGGGCGGTGGTCTGGTCCATGATTGTCTGCACCAAAGGGGTCGTGCTCCCGTCTGTCCGGCGCTCGTTCGGGGCCATCGCGCGTCCCGCGGGCGATCCCCTAGACACGCGACGCGGCCCGCGCGCCGGTCGCGACGAGCCGCTTCAGTTCGTGAAGTATAGCACGAACGGCTTATGTTAGGTTGGCACGACAGGGTCCGTCAGCGTCGCTCAGTTCATCGAGGTCAGCCATCTCCTCCCACCTTGGCGGGGACGATGCCGACATCGAGCTAGCCTACGAATCCATCTCGCCCAAGTACTGGGCGCAGAGGAGCGGTTGCTCCCACACGCGACCAACGTCCTCAAGGCTCCAGTAGGCGGCCAGCACCGCCTGGGCCAAGCCCCAACCCCGGATCCGTGTCCGATCGAAGCCGAGTTGCTCGGCGAGTTGGTCCACGCGGCGGGCAAGGATGCGGCCTGGGTGCGGCGCGGCCAGTAGGTTCTCGGGGTTGTGCAGCAGCGCCGCCGTGTCGAATGCCGGCTCGCCGATGATGCCCTTGGGGTCGATGGCCAGCCAGGGCTCCCGCCGTGCCGCCAGAACGTTGCCGTGATGGAGGTCGCCGTGCAGGAGGACGGGGGGCGCGGACGATGCCAGCAAGTCGTCAAAGAGCCGCTCCGCCTCCTCGACCAGCCGGGCCGGCAGCGGGCCGGTGCCGCCATCGAAGCGCGTACGGAGCCGGGCGAACCCGGCTGCCCAGTCAGCCACCGCCGGAAATCGGTGGCCAGCCGGCACGGGTCGCCACAGCCGGCACATCACGGAGGCAGCCGCCGAGGTCGCCGCCTCGTCGTCGATGGTCACAAGGGACCTGCCCGGCTCGATCCGCTCCAGGAGCATGGCTCCCACGTCGAGATCGACCTCCAGCAACTGGACCGCGCCGCGGCCCGCGAAGAGCCGGAGCGCGTCGGCTTCGGTGAAGAACTCCCGGTCGGGGAAACAGATCTTCAGGACGAGACCGGTGCCATCGGCACGGCTCGCTGGTGCCGCGAAGTTGTAGGAGAGGTCAGGGAAAGGCGGCTCGACCTGAAGGGACCACCGCCGCGCACAGGCAGCGACAAGCGAGGGCAAGCGCTGCGCCCACTCCTCGCCCGCCGGCCCGCGCAGGGCGAGAGCCGTCCGTACGAGATGCGCAGGGACGATGGACACGCAGGGACCCTCCCACTCCCAGTCAGTAGATCGCAGGACTTTGTTCGGCTCAACCCTCGCTCATGTACCCAGCCCCGACCAGAGGACGTTGATAGCATGCTCCGTTGCGTCAGGCGTCCCTGGGGCTCTCTCACACGGACGTCAACGTCCTCCTCTCGCTACACTGTCGCCGTCGAATCGTTCCTGGCGATGCGCGTCGCCGCGACCAAGGGCCCCAGGCCGAGGCCCCAGGAGCAGATCATGCTGCGCAGATTGATGCCACCCGCGCTTCTCCTTGTGACGATCCTCGCCTTCGCAGCAGTGGGTCCCGTGAGGGGCCGGGCACAGGACGTGTTGCCAACCCCTCAGGGCCAACTCGGAGGCCCAGCGAGACTGGAGACCCCACCCCCGCCGGTCGTGTCAACCCGTGAGCCGACCTCCACCCCGACCGAAACCGCGACGCCCGAGGACTCATCGTCTCCCGCCGCGTCCCCGGCTTTCACAAGCGATGCGGAGCGGGATGTGCCCTCCCCTGAGGAGTGCAGGGTGGCACCGCTCGATCTTCGACAACTCCTGGTTCGCCTAGCCGCGACCCCGGGATTCATCGAGACGGCCCTCGCCAGTCCCCCGGCGGCCCCGGCCACCCCGACCCCATACGCCTCACCTGCAGGAGAGGCGGCCGACGCCGCGACGGTGGCCGGTGTCTCCGCGACGGCGCGTGAGTACGTCGCGTGTCTCAACGCCAAGGCGCCTGCCCAGCAACTCGCCCTGTTCACCGACGCCTATCTCGGCCGCCAACTCACCGGCAACCTCGGGCAACCCTACCCGGATGCGGTGGCGACCGCCGCGGCCATCATTGCCACCGCCACCGCCACCGCCGTGGCCGCCACGCCCGGGATTCTCGATGAGACCGCCATCCTGGCGATCCAGGACATCCGCGTCCTACCGGACGGGCGAGCTGCCGCCACGCTCGTCGTGGACCTTCCCGATCCGGCATCCATGGCTGCCTTTGCCCTGGTGTTCGCCCAGGTTAGCGACCGCTGGCTCATCGACGATTTGGTGCCGCTGCCCGAGGGCGCCTGGGCATCGTGACGGAGGCAGGCCCGCACTTCGCAGCACGGCATCCGTGACCTCGCTGTACTGGGAACGAGCAGGCAATCGTCTGGATCGGCCACCGAGATCCAAGCAGATCCTCCGCCCCGATCGGGAAGTCTGGAAGGACCGTGGGCTTCCTGCGATGATGCCGGTAGAAGCAACAGCGGCAGTGGACCAACCTGGACGACCGATGATCCCAACGGAACGGGTACACACGCTCATGGGGTCAGCAGGCGTGGATGAGGAGGGAATCATGGAGACGCATGGAAGCGGTTCCAGCGCGACTGTCACAGTCAGATCGGCCGACCACGAGGCGACAGTCGAGAAGTACCGGCGCTACGTCAACACGAGCTTCGTCGCGTCAGTCGAGCCCGTCGTCGTGAAGCGGGCGGAGGGGGCGACCGTCTGGGACGCCGACGGAACCGCGTACCTGGACTGCTTCGCGGGAATCGCGGTCGTAAATGCCGGGCACCGCCACCCCCGGGTACTGGCGGCCGTCCGGGACCAACTCGAGAAGGTGGTCCACGCCGCGACCTACATCTACCACGTCCCCGTGGTGGCCGATCTCGCCGAGCGATTGGCGGAGATCACGCCCGGCGGGCTGAGCAAGACCTTCTTCGGCAACTCCGGCGCGGAGGGCATCGAGACGGCGATGCGCTTGGCCAAGGCCTACACGGGCCGGCACGAGTTCATCACCCTCACCCATGCCTTCCACGGCCGCTCTGCCGGCACCCTCTCAGTCACCGGCAACAAGGGGCGCAAGACCCGCGGTGGCCCCTACCTGCCCGGCATCGCATTCGCCCCGGCGCCCTACGTGTACCGCAACCCGTTCGGCACGGACGACCCGGAGACCGTGGCGGAGCGGTGCGCGGAGCTCGTGGAATGGGCGGTGGCCTACCAGTCCAGCGGGGATGTGGCCGCGTTCATCGCGGAACCGGTGATGGGCGAAGGCGGCATCCTGGTGCCGCCGGTCTCCTACTTCCGACGGGTCAAGGAGGTTCTGGATCGGCACGGGATCCTGTTCATCGCCGACGAGGTCCAGAGCGGGTTCGGGCGCACCGGAGCGCTCTTCGCGGTGGAGCACTTCGGGGTGGAGCCGGACATCCTGGTCGCCGCCAAGGGCATCGCCGATGGCTTCCCGCTGAGCGCGACAATCGCGCGACCGGAGATCGCGGATGCACTGCGGCCGGGCGAGCACCTCTCCACCTTCGGCGGCAACCCCGTCTCCTGCGCGGCCGCCCTCGCCAACATCGACGTGATGTTCGACGAGCGCCTGCCAGAGGAGGCGGCCCGCAAGGGCGAGCGGGTGATGGCCCGCCGAAGGGAGATGGCGGAGCGTCACGCCCTTATTGGCGAGGTCCGCGGCCTCGGCCTGATGATCGGCGCAGAGCTAGTGACTGACCGGACGACCAAGGAGCCGGCATCGGCCCAGGCTGCCCAGGTGCGCCGGCTGTGCCGGGAGGCAGGGGTCCTCATCGGCGTCGGCGGACCGGCCGGCAACGTCGTCCGCTTCCAGCCCCCGCTGACGATCGCGGACGAGGAACTGGACCACGCCCTGGATACCCTGGATTCGGCATTGGCGACGGTTGGCGGCGCCAGCTAGACCGCGACGGCGGTCAACCAACCGGCTTCGTGTCCAACTCCTCCTCTCGCATCAAGACGAGAAGGTTGCTGGGGCTGGTCAGGGAGGGAGCGCCTGGACCGATTGTCTGGGCGCCTCGCCGCTGGCACCCCGCGTGCGCCGTGCCGACGGGTACGAGACGAGGCTGCCACAAGGCGGCGTGAGGGAGGACGAACGGCATGGCGGACGATCAGCAGGGACCGGACGACGTGGCACGGCAGACCACCGGTGACCCGATTCACGCTGTCCCGACGGGACAACGGGTGACGACGGACACCACCGACGAGCGGCTGACCAGACCCACTCCGGGGCACACCGACGAGAGCGAGTCCGGGATTGAGGACAAGACCCTGCACCAGCGGTTCGGGGATCTGAGCCCCGACGAACTGGCCCGGCTCTCGATCCTGGACTACGGTACGACGCTGGACCAGGGCACCACCTACGTCGACCTGGACGATCTCGCGCGCGGCCCGTTCAAGGCGCTCGGCGGCGAACAGGCGGGCCTGGGTAATCGTTACATTGCCAAACGTGACACCGACTATGAGCTCTGGAACAAGCTCGTGGGGCAGCACACGGAGGCGGAGGTCGAGCGCCCCACCGGCAGCGAATAGCCCCCAAACTCCCGGATGGCTTTAACGGATGCGGGCCGCGGCGATTGCCACGGCCCGCTTTTTTCGGTCAGCGCTGGTTGGATGCCAGCTTCGCGCTGCCCATGCGCGGGCCGTCCGTTAGGCGCCCCCGACGTTCCGCATGAGGCCGCCGTCGGCGAAGAAAGTGGTGCCCGTGACGTAGCTCGCGTCCTCCGAGGCGAGGAAAAGGGCTACGTTCGCGATCTCTTGTGCTTCGCCCGCTCGACCCATCGGGATTCGCTGCAGCGACTGCTCCCCCTGCTCTGGGTCGTGGAGCCGATCGGTGGTCATCGGGGTGGCGATCATCCCGGGGCCGATGTTGTTGATCCGCACGCCTTGGGCGGCCAACTCTAGCGCCAGGGTCCGGGCCATCATTCGGAGACCGCCCTTCGCCACATCGTAGGCCACTCCACCCTTCGAGGGGATCTCCTCGTGGACGGAGCTGATGTTCACGATCACGCCCTGACCCCATTCCGCCATCTTCTTCGCCGCCGCCTGAGCCAGCACCCAGGGGCTGACCAGGTCGACGTTGATTACGTCGACGAACGCCTCCAGCGGGGTGTCCAGGGAGTTCTCGACGTTCGCGCCTTTGCCAGCATTGTTGATCAGAATGTCGATCCGGCCCAGCGCGACCTCGGCCTGCTCGAAGAGCCGTTGCGCTTGGGTCAGGTCCGAGAGATCCGCCTGGAGGACCTCGGCGCGAACGCCGTGGCTCTGGATCGCGTGGGCGGTCTGCTCCGCTCCCCGCTGATCATGGAGATAGTGCACTGCGACGTCGGCACCCTCCCGGCCGAAAGTCGTCGCGATCGCTCGCCCGATGCCGCTGTCGGCGCCCGTTACCAGTGCCGCCTTGCCTTGCAGTTTCACGCCCGCTCACCCTCCCACGGGTTTCGTCTGTCCTGAGCGAGCGGGTCGCAAGATGACTGCCCTGGATGGAGCCGAGGGGAGAAAATCTTCACTGGGCGATCGCGTCCTATTGGGTGCACTTCTCGAACAGGACGGTCTCGAAGCCGCCGCGCATGGTGCGGCCGGTCTCTCGGAAGCCGTGGCGGCGGTAGAGGTGCTGCGCCCCCACCTGGCCCTCCGTCGTATCCAGGTACAGGGTTATGCAGCCGGCCGAGGCCGCTCTCCGCTCCAGTTCGACGAGGATTGCCCGCCCGCAGCCTTGTCGCTGGACAGTTGGGTGAACCCGCATTCGCTTGATCTCGGCACGGTTGGATCCCGTCCGGCGAAAGGCGCCCATGGCGACGATCCGTTCGCCAAGCAGACCAACCAGGAACTCACCGCCTACGCGCAGATAGGCATCCTCGATCCGGTGCAGATCATCGTCCCACGGACCGTTTCCCGCGTGGGCTCCCACCTGCTCCAGGGCGAGGTTGTGCAAGGCCCAGACGGCGTCGCGATCGCGCGTTTCGTAGCGGCGGATCAGGAGCATCGCCTGTCCCTTTCCGACGGGTGAAGCTGACAACCCCACGGTGCGTCTCATATCACCGTATCAACCGTATCAATGGATGCGCTTCTCGTGGCCGGCCCACTCCTGCTCGCGCAGGACGCTCTTCTGGACCTTGCCGGTGGAGGTCTTAGGGAGGTCGCCAAAGGCAATCGCCTTCGGGACCTTGAAGCCGGGCAGGCGTGTGCGGCAGAAGGCGATCAGGTCCGCCTCCGTTGCGGCCTCGCCGGGTTTGAGGGTCACGAAGGCCTTGGGCACCTCGCCCCAGTAGGGGTCGGGAACGGCGATCACGGCGGCTTCCAGCACGGACGGATGGGTGACGACGGCGCGCTCGACATCGATGGTGGAGATGTTCTCGCCGCCGCTGACGATGATGTCCTTCTTGCGGTCCCGCAACTCGATGTAGCCGTCCGGGTGCATCACGGCCAGGTCACCCGAGTGGAACCAGCCGCCCCGGAACGCCTCGGCGGTCGCGGCGGGGTCGTTGTAGTACCCCTTCATCGTGTTGTTGCCGCGCATGATCACCTCGCCCAGGGTCTCCCCGTCGGCCGGCACGTCCCGCATCTGGTCGTCCACGACTCGCGCGTCGTCGGCAACCAGGTAGCCAACGCCCTGACGCGCTTTCAAGCGGGCCCGCTCCTCGCGCGGCAGGTCATCCCAATGGGGTTGCCACTCGTTGACGGTGTAGGGGCCGTAAACCTCGGTCAGACCATAGACGTGGACGATCTCCGCACAGAGATCTTCCATCTGAGCGATGATCGTCGGCGAGGGCGGGGCGGCGGCGACGCTGACGATCAGCTTGCGCGGCAGCGGGCCTTGCCGCGCCGCGGGGTGATTCGCCAGCGAGATGAGGACCGTCGGCGCGGCGCAGAAGTGGGTCACGTTCTTGGCACGGACCAGGTCCCAGACGGTGCCGGGCTCCAGCTTCCGCAGGCAGACATGGGTGGCGCCGATGGCGGTGACGGCCCAGGGGTAGCACCAGCCGTTGCAATGGAACATCGGCAGCGTCCAGAGGTAGACGCTGTCGGAGGCCATCCGGGTTTCCAGCAGTTCGCCGAGCGCGTTCAGATAGGCGCCGCGATGGGTGTACATCACCCCCTTTGGGCGGCCGGTCGTGCCGCTGGTGTAGTCGATCGCGATGGTCTCGTCCTCGTCAGTGATGGGCCAATCGAGCGGATCGGGGCTGCCGCCGGCCAGGAACGCCTCGTACTCGAGCCCCGGCAGCCGGACTCCGCCCGGGACATCCTCGACGTTGACGATCGTCTCGACCGTCTCCAGGTTCGCCAGCACCGGCTCGACCACACGGGCCAACTCGGTGTCCACCACCAGGACCTTGGCACCCGAGTGGTTCACGATGTAGCGGATCTCCTCCGCGTTCAGCCGCGTGTTGATCGCGACCAGCACCCCGCCGGAAAGCGGCACCCCGAAGTGCCCCTCCAGCAGCGCCGGGATGTTCGGGACGAGATAGGCAACGCGGTCCCCCTTCGCTACCCCCGCCCCACGGAGCGCCGAGGCGAGCCGGTTCACCCGCGCCGCTAGCTCCGGGTAGGTCCAGGAGCGATCCCCGTAGACCACCGCCGGCTTCTGACGAAAGACCGCCGCGCTGCGCTGGAGGAACCGCAGCGGCGTCAGATACGAACGGTAAACCTCGGGCGGATACACCTGGACGGTCCTCCCGACTGAGATCGGCGAGAGGCGAAGATCGATCCCGACAATCCGTTGAGCACTGAGAACGTCGGCCGATTGGCCCCGTTTCATTGAGTCGATGAATCTTCTGGATGGCACGGCATGATAGCGTGAGAGCCGTATCATTATGTGGTCTAGAGGTCCGTCAGGCTTCATATGCCGGGTAGAGGCGAGGCAGCTTGGTGCGGGCGTCGGCGGTGGTGAACTGCCAATTGATGCGCGCCGTGGCGGCGGTGCGGCGATCGGCCCACGCGGTGACGGCCTCCTCCAGCGCGGTGCGGTCGCCGAGGCGTTGGCGGAGGCATTGGCGCTGGAGCACGCT
>JALYMD010000785.1 GCA_030773875.1 Chloroflexota bacterium
CCCCGCCGCTGACGATCTGCTCGTACGCCAGTGAGCACGCCGGGACCATCCGGCTGCGGCTCTGCGGGAACTCGAGCATCGGCAGGCCGTCATCGGCCAGCGCTTGCGCCGACCGCTCGAACTCGAAGATGTTCGCTTTGCCACCACCATGCTCCTTCCCGAAAACGCAATCACTCGGGCCCGCTCCTCTTCCGCAGTCGCGCTCGATCCTCGTTTTCGAGTTTCGGCGGCTATTCCGCGGACCGGTCCGGCACTGTAGGGCGCACAACCTATGCCAGCGAGGATGACTCCCACCGCCTGGGTCGACGGCCTGGGGATTGAAGGTCAACCACCGCTGTTCGCCGACGTTCGGCGCCTGCGACCTCATCCCGTGTGCCTAATTTCGACACCGGAAGGGCTCTCGGCGCGTTTCAAGCATGGGCGGCGGTCGCGTTGCTACCCTGTCGTCCCAGTGCTACGCTGTCGACGCCCCCCCGCATCGTCGCTCCGTCTTCGCGGCTGTCCACGCCGCCGCTTCAGCCTGGGAGTTGCCCTTATGACCTGCTCTGGAATGCCGCTCTCGACCCGCGTGCGGGTTCGCGCGATCGCCCTCGGCCTGCCGGCTCTTGTCGCGCCGTTCTCTTGGACGAGCCGTGCTTCGGCGCAGGAGACGGAGCCAGCGGAGTTGGAGACCCTGACGCTCATCGTGGGCGGGCTGGACACGCGGACCCCGGATCAGCCGGAGAACACCGATGTCTTTCTGATCGCCAGGGTGGACGTGCCGAACCGGACGGTGCGGGCCGTCAACGTGCCGCGCGACCTCTACGTCACGATTCCCGGTTACGGCGCGGACAAGATCACTCGCGCCTACGACTACGGCTCTAAGGCGGCTGATAATGCCTGGGAGGCCGGGGCGGATCTGATGGTCCAAACCGTCGCCGCCAACTTTGGGGTCGAGGCGGATGGCGTCGTGCTGACGACCTTCGACGGGTTCATCGAGATCGTGGACGCGCTGGGCGGCGTGGACGTGGTCAACCCCTATGACGTCTACGACGCCGAGTACCCGACTTTCGACTATGGGATCAAGGAGATTTACTACCCGGCCGGCGAGTTGCACCTGGACGGAGAGCAGGCGCTGGAGTTTGCCCGCACCCGGCACCAGGATGGCGACGACGGCCGGGTGATGCGCCAGCAGCTCGTGCTGCGCGCCATGCTGGAGCGGGCTCGCGACCCGAAGTTGGCCCGGCGCCTGCCCAAGCTCCTGAAGAAGACCCGCGATGCCGTGCGCACCGACCTTTCCCTTGCTGAACAACTCGCTCTGGCCCTCGTCGCGCCCGAGTTCAGCAACGACGATGTCGTCTTCGCCACCCTCACCCCCTACCTCTATTCGGACTACGCCCCGAACGGCGCCTGGATTTACGCTGGCGACTGGTCCCAACTCCCGGGCCTCGTCCAAGGTTTTCTCGACGGGACGGTGGATCTGTAGGCTCTCTCAGACGCCAGACGCCAGACGCCAGACGCCAGACGCCAGTTGATGCTGCTGAGTGGGGGAAGGCTCTGGTGGTCGGGTTGCCGATGGGGAGGATTGGGGCGTTGCTATAGTTAGCGGACCATCATCGGCCGCCGGCAGCGTGCGCGAGCGGCCGATGGCGGAATACCGATCGTCGACGGCCCGTTCCCGTCGCCATCCCGGAGTCGCCCCGTGACTTCCTCGACCGCCGCAACCGAACTGAACGCCGTGGACCTCGCCCGTGCCGCCGGGCTGGGTCCAGTGGAGTACCTGCGATCCCGGGGCTACGTGCACGACGTCACCGACCAGGCGGGGCTGCGGGCTGCGTTCGCGGCCGGGTCGGTGACAGCCTACATTGGGTTCGACCCCAGCGCGCCCTCCCTCCACGTCGGCAACCTGCTCGGGATCATGGTCCTGGCCTCCCTGCAGCGCTTCGGCCACCGGCCGATCGCGCTTGGTGGTGGCGGTACTGCGCTGGTCGGCGACCCCTCGGGCAAGACCTCGGCGCGCGATCTGATCTCGCCGGACGCGATTGAGGTGAACCTGGCCGGCGTCCTGCCGCAGTTCGGGCGCTACCTGGACTTCGAGGGGGGCCGCTTCGGGGAGAATCCGGCGGCGCTGCTGCTCAACAACGCCGACTGGCTCCTGGAGCTGCGCTACATCCCGTTCTTGCGGGACATCGGCCGCCACTTCTCGGTCAACGAGATGCTTGCCGCCGAGACCTACAAGGTCCGTCTGGAGAGCACCGGCCTCAACTTTGTGGAGTTCAACTACCGGCTGGTCCAGGCCTACGACTTTCTGCACCTGTTCCGGACGCTTGGGTGCGTGCTCCAGATGGGCGGCTCCGACCAGTGGGGCAACATCGTCGCCGGGGTGGACTTGATTCGCAGGGCGGAGGGGGCTAAGGCGTACGCCTTGGTCACGCCGCTGATCACCACCGCCTCCGGCGAGAAGATGGGCAAGACCGGCTCCGGCGAGCGGATCTGGCTCGACCCGGCGCTGACCAGCCCCTACGCCTACTACCAGTACTGGGTCAACACGGACGACAGCCAAGTCGGCCCGTTCCTCCGCTTCTACACCTTCCTGCCGGAGGAGCGCATCGCCGATCTGACCTCGGTGACCGGCGCCGCCTTGCGGGAAGCGAAGCAGGTCCTGGCCTACGAGGCGACGGTGCTGACCCACGGCGAGACGGCGGCACGGGAAGCGCAGGAGGCCGCCAAGGCCCTTTTCTCTCGGGACGTGACCGCGGATGCCCTGATCGCCGACCCTTCTGTTCCGACCACCGAAATCCCCGCCTCTGAGGCCGCTGGCTTGACCCTTGTCGACGCCTTCGTGCGCGCCGGGCTCTGCGCCTCCAAGGGCGAGGCACGCCGGCTCGCTGCGCAAGGGGGGCTGTCGGTGGACGGTCAGCGGGTGGAGGACGCGGATGCCCCGTTCGACCTGGGCGCGAACGGGGCACTGCTACGGGCCGGGAAGAAGCGCTTCCGCCGGGTGGTCGTAGGGTAGCGGGCCAAGGATGTCCTACCCCGATGGGCTCACGAGAGGGATGGCGCGGCGGCTGACTGTGTGAGCGGCGAGCGCTCCGGTGAAGATGACCACCGCGATCGCGACGGCGATCGGCTCTACGCCGACGAGGTCGGCCGCGATGCCGGCTAGGAGGGTCGGCACCAGTGCGCCGATGTTGTTGATCAGGGCCTGTGTTGCCACGACTTGACCGCGGAGCGCTGGCGGCGTACGCGCCAGCAGGACGGACCGAGCCGTTACGCTGACCAGTGCTGAGGCGAATCCGGCCGGGATCGACAGTAGCATCGCGATCGCCACCAGTCGCGGGATGCCAACCAGGTCCGCGATCGGGTCGATCGGCAGGCCGAGGCGATGGTCGAGCAGGTCATGCAACGGTCGCACGAATCCCAATGCCGCAACGCAGGCCGCGAAGCCGATGAGGGACATGGTCGCGGTCCGCCGCTCACCGACGATATGACCGATCGTCGGGGCCAGGCGAAGACCCAGGACCAGTCCCAATGCTGACGGGGCAAAGACGAAGACGGTGTTCTCTTTGGCGGTGTCCAACACGCGCTCGAGATAGAACGGCATGATGACCACCAGGGAACTCATGCCGATCCCCACCAGCACGTCGTCGGCCAGCGCCTCATAGGCCAATCTATCGGAGCGAGCGGCGTGCCAGCCGCCGAGTAGGCCTCGCCCTGTCGGCCGGCGCTCGCGCCCACCACTCGCCCGGTTGGCACGACCCTTCCGGCGCTGGGCCAGATGCTCGTCCATCCGCGGCAGCAGCGCGGCAAGCCCAGCAGCCACTGCGAAGAGGGCGCCGCAGACGGCGAAGAGCGTGCGCGGCCCGGCCGTCTTCAGGAGAAGCGGCGCCAGAATCACCAGCCCGAGCAGTTGGGCCAGGGTCAGAGCCAGATTAGAAAGGGCTTGGGCTGCGACATACTGTTCGCGTGGGACCAGTGCCGCCAGGGCCGCTCCCTCCGTGGGGGAGTAGAACTGGTGGATGGTCCAGATGCCTAAGGTCGCGGCAAAGATCCCTGGGAGCGATGGATCCCTCGCCATTAGGAACAGCATAAAGGCGAAGCGGACCAAATTCAGGCCGACCAGGAGGGCGCGCCGGGGCAGAGCATCGACCACGATCCCGCCGGGTAAGCCGAAGGCGATGGAGGGCAGGATGGAGCAAATGACAAACAAGGAGCTGAAGAACGATGCGTCGGTTCGGTCGATCACAATGATCAAGAGAGCGTAGAGCAGCGCTCCCTGGCCGGTCTGTGCCATGATCCGCGCCAGCCAGTAGATGCGGAAAGACTCCTCCTGGAGCAATGGCTGGTCCAACGGCAGGAGGCGCCGACCGACGGCAAGTAGCGGCGCCGTAATGAAGCTTCCCACCCAACCCCGTGTGGGTGGAGCCGCCGGTGCGGCCGAGCTGACAGCAGCCTCCGCGTGGGGAACGACAACCCCCGCCGGCTCCTGTGCGACCGCATCTGCCTCGGCGTCGAAATCGGCCACGGTGCCAAGACCGAGGGGCGAACCAGCAGGGCCAAGCTCGATCGTGAAGGGCCGGCGGTTCGACGAGGCAGTAACACCCCCCAGCCCTGGCCCCTCAGATGGGTCGGCGCGCCCAGCGTTGACCACACTCGTTGGTTCAGACGACTCCGTTGGGATTGGCTCTGGAGTGATGGGCTTGCTCATGCTGCTCCATTGGCCCTCGGATGCTCCACGCCTCGGAAAACGGTCGGCGCGCCGTCTCGCGCAAGCCTACTGCCGGGTGGGGTAGACGCAAAGGGCCGAGCAGCCCCGGCGTAGGTGTCTGGATACTGTTCACCCCGCATGCCCTCGCGCTCGATCACCGCAAAGCGAACCGTGAGCCTGCTCAGCGGAGGGTCTGCCGTGCGATGACCCGTTCGGGACCCGGTCATGAGATCAAGGGCAGGGCGTCGCGCACTCTCTCGAGCGACGGGAGGACATCCAGCAGGCCGATTAAGAGCAGGGCATCGCCGACCAACAGAACGACGATGAGGGCGATAGGGCCAACCAGCCCGAGGTCGCCCATGTAACGGCGAACCCTGAGGCGATCCAGGCTGGCAAGCACGAAGACCAGCCAGCCCAGGCCGACGAAGAGGCTGCCGAGGAGGTGGGCGTCAGTACGCGGCGCATCCTGCCAGAGCAGCACGGCCACATTGAGGATGCCCAGCAGCAGGCCCGGTAGCACCAGCAGCGCCACGTAAGCCCAGACGGCCTGGACGGAGCGTGCCCGTGGCACCAGCCGCGTGGGGCGACGCTGATGCGGCCATGCCCCCTCGACCGATTCCTCCACGGCCTGGAGGGTGAAGACCATCGCGACACAGAGCCCGACCAGAAGCCAGAGCCGGTCGTTCTCGAGCCGGAGAAAGTCGCGCAGGTCGTCCATGGGCGTTCGAGGTCTCAGGGGGTAGGGCGCTGGTCGGGGCCGGCGGGCGACGTGGCGCCGGGAACATGAGCCGCCGGTGCTGTGAGCGTAGCACAGCGGCGGCTCGGGATGCGGGGCGGGGAGGTGGCGCCGGGGGAGTGTGGAGGGGCTCCTCGCTCGGCCAACCCCTCCATCACCGCACAGCCGAGACGACGGGTGCCTTCCGTGATGGTCGCTTCAGAGAGGGTGGAGAAACTCAGGCGCAGCGAATCCCGCTCGCGGGAGTCCGGGTAGAACCAG
>JALYMD010000786.1 GCA_030773875.1 Chloroflexota bacterium
GAGGAGCATCCGCCTGCCAACGCGCGAACCGGCGGCGCCGCCGCTGACGAAGGAGGACCCGGAGGGTCAGGTTGCGATGAGTGATGCCAACACGCAGGGGCTCGAGTTCGGCGTTGCGCTCGATCCCGGAGCAGACGACCCGGAGCGGGCCGTCCGCTTGGCGATCGTGGCCGACGAGGCAGGTCTCGACTTGGTTGGGGTGCAGGACCTCCCGTACGCCCCCCACTTCTTGGACACCTGGACGCTGCTGGCGGTGCTCGCCGCCCGCACCCGGCGCGTCCGGCTCTATCCCGGCGTTGCCAGCCTGCCGCTTCGCCCTCCCGCCATCCTCGCGAAGGCCGCGGCAACCCTCGACCTCCTCTCCGGCGGGCGGGTGGAACTCGGCCTGGGGGCGGGCGGCTCGTGGGACGGGATCGCCGCGCTCGGCGGGCCTGTCCGAAGGTCCGGAGAGGCCGTCGTTGCGCTGGAGGAGGCGATCCGGGTGATCCACCTCCTCTGGAGCGGCGACGGCCCAGTGCGGTTCGAAGGCGTTCACTACCGGCTCGAGGACGCCCAGCCCGGTCCACGGCCCGCGCACCCGATCTCCATCTGGCTCGGCGCCCTCGGACCCCGCATGCTCGACCTCACCGGCCGCCTGGCCGACGGCTGGATCGTCTCCACGCCCTTCACGCCGCCCGGGCAGCTTCCAGCCATGCGCGCCCGCATCGACGCCGCGGCGCTCGCCGCCGGGCGAGATCCTGGGGCAATCCGCCGCGCCTACAACGTGGTTGGCACCATCCGCCCGAGGGGCAGCCGCGTCGCCCGGCCACTCGACGGCCCGGCGGAACACTGGGTCGAGGAGTTGACCCGCTACACCCTCGAGGAGGGAATCGACACCTTCATCCTGGCCCCGCAGGAGGATCCCGAGCGCCAGTTGCGCCTGTTCGCGGAGGAGGTGGTCCCCGCGGTCCGCGCGGCTGTCCGCCGCCCGACGGTCACGCCCGAACGCTCGCTCCCTGTCACGTAACGGCAGCGAAATCGAGCCACCGCCGCGGCGGACCGATCACGGCGACGGAAGGAGGACGGCCAGGGCCGTAGGCGCCCTCTCGACTCGGTTTCCCGTCACCACGCCGGAGACGAGCGTACCGCATGGACCACCCAAGGAGACCTGCGAAGCGGACCGGCTGAACCGCGCCGCCCCCCGCCACTTACTCCCACCTCTGGGCGGAGGGAGCGCCAAGACGGAGAACGCCACGACCATCGAGTGCCCGCGCGTGAGCCAGAGCGACGAGGTGACGCCGAGTGCGCTGGGCTGCGAGGAGTGCCGCGGAACCACGGTCCCGGGGTCCACCTGCGGGTCTGCGGCTACGTCGGCTGCCGCTGCTGAGACTCCTCCAAGAACAAGCACGCCACGGATTACTTTCAGGCCACCAACCACCCCGTCGTGCCGTCATTCGAGCCGGGCGAAGACTGGATGTGGTGCTATGTCGATCGGGTGTACATCGAGTGAGCGGTCGCGCTGCCTTCCGCTCACTCGATTCCGCCTCTACCCGCTGCTCGTGACCCGCAAGGTCGCTCCCTGCGCGGTCACGTAACGCTCAGCCATCTTCGAGGTCCGCTCCGCCTCGGCGCGATCGAGAGGATCACGAGCCCGTGCCGCCATCGCCTGCATCGCGAACCGGACGCCCCGCATGTAGACAGCAAGGTCTGGCAGCTTCGTCGCTCGCGGCCCGGGCACGGGCGGCAGATGCGGCACGAGACCGGCCGGGGCCTCAACCGGTGGCAGTCCGAGTCTGTCGAGTGCCACGAGCAGCTCGTCGTCGTTGGGCCGATCCATGAAGTCGGTCCCGACGTAGCGATAGGCTTCCTGCCCGTCGGGGGCGATCGCCAGGATGGCCGGCTTGGCCATGTTCCCCTCTTGATCCCACACCCCCAGCAGCTTGGTCGCCCGTTCGCCCATGGGATCGGAGAGGATCGGGAAGGGCAGCGCCAATTTTTCGACCATCGCCGCGTTCCGCTCTGGCGTGTCGATCACGATCCCGGCGATCATCGCGCCGCGCCGCGTGTACTCCTCGTAATCCCGTGCCATGGCGGCCAACTGGCCGTTGCAGTATGGTCACCAGTCGCCACGGTAGAAGACGAGGATGATCGCCGAGCGCTCAAGCGCATCGGAGAGGCGCCACGGCTGCCCCGCCTGGTCCATCAGTTCGAACTCCGCCACGGCCGCCTCCCCTACCTTGTCCCGGTCTTACTTGTCGCCCAAGGCACCGGACATCCGTCCGGACCACAGACCCCTTCGGCAATCTCGCGCTCCCGCTCGGCGCGCAGCTGTTCCCGCTGCCAGTCCCAGTCGATGGTCGGGTGGAACTTCTCAGGATGCTCGACGGCCCAGATCTGCTTCCGGATCGTCAAGTTCTCCGGGTCGAGGCGCAGCGCGTCACGCCAGGCCGCGACCGCCTCCTCCCGCCGGCCTCCCTCGTCCAGCAGCCGTCCGAGCCGGAGCTTGGTCGCCACCAAGTCCCGCTCCACCGGACCGAGGGCGTAGGGGGTACCCCCTTCGGGGCTCGCTCCCGGATCCTCGCCCGTCAGGAACCGCTCGACCACGGCCACGTCCTCCGGTTTGTCGATCGAGAAACCGCCGAACTTGGCCCAGCGGACCACCCCGTCCTCGTCGACCAGCACCCCGTTCGGCACGGCCTTGAAGTCGAAGAGCCCCGCCAGGACCCCGTGCTCGTCGACCACCGTCGGGAACTCGGCCCCCGCCGCCTCAACGAACGGCCGCGCCGCTTCCGCCCCTGCATGCTCCAACGCCGCCGAGACCAGCGCGAAGCGCTCGCCACCGTGCGCCTGGTAGAACCGCTGCCACCCGGGCAGCTGCTCGCGACACCCTCACCAGGAGCCCCACATGAACAGAAGCACTCGCTTCCCCCGGAGGTCGGCAAACTGGAGTTCCCCACCGTCGAGGCGCGGAAGCGCCAGATCCGGCAGCACGGCTCCAATGCCCACAGCTT
>JALYMD010000787.1 GCA_030773875.1 Chloroflexota bacterium
AACGGGACAAACCTCCTGTGCATATTGTGGTTTGAACCTCGTCGATGAGTACGCTCATTGGCTACTGTTGTCCGTCGACCATGTGGTGCCCCGGGGTCAAGCAGCGTCGCTCGGCATCGACGCGGTCTACTTGGAGGACCTCATCAACCTTGTTCTCTGCTGCGCCGGGTGTAACGGCTTCGGCAACCGCTATAGGGTCCCACTGCCTGCCGCTGGACGTGGCCCTTGGGACCTTCCAATGTTCGTCGCCCTGCGGGATACCGTCTTCACGGCACGTTCGGTGGCCATCGCAGCGAGGCGTGCTGCCGAACTGGCCTTCTACCAATCCAGACCCTGGGAGCGTCGTCCGCAACGGAGCCCGTAGATCGGCTCGTGTCAGGGTGGCCTGCGGTTCTCCCTAGGCCTCTGCCGCTCGGGCCGCGGCGGCGAGCACTGCCCGGCGGGCCAAGCCGCGGACGCCCCGTCGGCGGTAGTCGGCGGAGGCGTGCAGATCGTCCAGGAGGTCAATCCCCTCGTCGGCAGCTTCGCAGGCGGCGGCAACCGTCGCCTCGTCAAGCGAACGGTTGCGGAGGGCCTCTTCAACGGCCGTCGCGCGCACCGCGCTGGCGCCAGCACCTGTGACCCCGATCCGGGCTGACTCGCAACTCCCGTCGGCGGCGAGGGTGACAACGGCCGCCACGCCGACCACAGCGTACCCGGAGGCCTGGTTAGCGAGTTTCTGATAGTTGACCCCAGTCCGGGCGGGCAGCGCGGCGACGCGGACCGCAGTCAGGACCTCGTCCGGGGCAAGCGCGGTAGTCAGGAAGCCGAGGAAGAACTCCGTCGCCGCGATCGTACGCTCCCCGTCCGGCCCCTGGACGATCAACTCCGCGTCCAGCGCGACGACACCCGCCGGGTAGTCGGCGGCAGGGTCGGCATGGGCCAGGGCGCCGCCGATCGTGCCGCGAGCGCGCGTCTGACGGTCGCCGACGCGGGAGGCGATCTCCGGCAGCAAGGGGCAGCGCTGGCACAGCGTCTCGTCCCGCTCGATCTCCCGGTGGGTGGTCAAGGCGCCGATGCGAACCCCGTCGCTCCCCTCCTGGACCCCGCGCAGATCGTCGACGCCGCCAATGTCGATCAGGTGGGCGGGCTCAGCCAGGCGCAGTTTCATCACCGGTAGCAAGCTGTGCCCACCGGCTAGCAGTTTGGCGTCTTCCGGGAACTGCTGCAGCAGCCCGATTGCCTCCTGGACACTGCCGGCGCGGTGGTATTCGAATGGCGCTGGGTTCACGGGACCTCCTCCGGAGTCGAGAAGCTGAGCAGTCGTGACGTCGAGAAACAACCGAGACCGCTGCCTGCGTCCCCGCGTGGCAGAGGGCCTGATTGCCCCACCACGGAGGGCACGCCGGTCGCCCCTCCAGCGCTCGGCCAGACCAGTTTGGGGTCTGGCATCTATCGGGGGATAACTGGTTCCGGTTGGGCACCCGAAGCGAGCTTCGCAGCGGCAGCGCGGACGGACGCCACGACATTCTGGTAGCCGGTGCAGCGGCAGAGGTTGCCCTCCAGGGCGTGGCGCACCGCCGCTTCGTCCGGATCCGGGTTCTCTTGGAGCAGAGCGTGGGCTGCCAGGACCATACCGGGGGTGCAGTAGCCGCACTGGAGGCCGTGCTCTTCCCAGAACGCCTGCTGGACCGGATGGAGCGTTCCCGCCGGGGCCAACCCCTCGATGGAGGTGACCTCACGCCCCTCCGCCTGGACAGCCAGCACCATGCAGCTCTTCACGGCCTCACCGTCGAGGAGGACGGTGCAGGCGCCGCACTGACCCGTCTGGCAGCCGATGTGGGTTCCGGTCATACCGAGGGTATCGCGCAGAAAGTAGACGAGGAGCGTGCGTGGCTCGACCTCCGCCGCGCGGGGCGTACCGTTCACCGTTACGTTGACCGGAACCTTCAAACCAGGACCTCCCAAAGAAACGCGTTGGCCGCTATCGGGCGCAAGGGACGAAATTCGGGCGAGGGGATCACCCCTAGGTGGTCGAGGCGGCTTTGCTCTCCAGGCACTGGAAAAACTGGCCGACGATCATTTTGGCGGCTGGCTGCATGACGCGGGCGCCGACCCGGGCAATGGTGCCGCGGACGTTAGCATCCCCAGCGTACTTGACGCGGGTCTTGCCGTCCTCCTCGATCAGCTCCAGATTCCCGGTTCCAGAGACCTGGCCCTGAGAGCCCTTGCCCTCGACCAGCATCGTGTAGCGCTCCGGCTCCTGCTTGTCGCTGATCTTGACCCGGCCCTCGAAGGTGCCACGGATCATCGCCACGCCGATCTTCATCGTCGCCGCGTACTCGTCCGGACCGATCAATTCCAGCTTCTCGCAGCCGGGCAGGCACTGGCGCAGAACCTCGGGGTCGAGCATGAACTGCCAAACGCGCTCCCGCGGCGCCGCGAACGTATGCTCGCCGACCAGCTCCATCCGTCCTTGTCCTTCCCTGTTCGTCCGAGGTGACGGGGTTCGAGGCGGTCGGCAGTGTAGCAACGGGCCCAGGGGAGGTCAACGCGGACAGGTCAGTGCCACCCGGCGCGAGCCAATGTTGACGCCCTCCTCCCACCAACGGATTGGCGGCATGTGCCAGGTCTTGCAGTTCGCGGAATCCGCTAAGCTGGAAACCACAATTAGGCAAAACGGGATGACCGTCGCGCCGAGTATGGACCGGAGAGCGGAGAGATGAATCCCCTTATCGAGCAGCATCAGGAGGCGATCCGCGCCCTCTGCCGGGAGTACGGCGTCGCCCGCTTGGAACTCTTTGGGTCGGCGGCCACTGGCCAGTTTGATCCCGACCGCTCCGACATCGACTTCATCGTGGACTACGCCCCTGAGACTGACCTCGGTCCGTGGCTGAAACACTACTTCGAATTCAAGGAGCGGTTGGAGGCTCTTCTAGGTCGTCCCGTCGACTTGGTGATGGCCGGCGCGATGCGCAATCCCTATTTCATTCGCTCCGTCAACGAAAGTCGTCGGCTTCTTTATGCGGCCTGAGTCGCCTAAGCTCCTGGAAGACATTCGAGACGCGGCTCAGTACATCATCGACCGAACGACGGGAACAACGCTCGATTTGTTCTGCCAGAACCGCGACCTGCGCCAGGTCGTCGAGCGCAACTTCGAGATCATTGGTGAGGCCGTCCGCCGGCTGAGCCATCACGATCCAGATACCGCGCAGCGGGTGACTGATTTCCAGCAAATTATTGCGTTCCGCAATATCCTCATCCACGCCTACGATGTCATCGACCCCGCCAGAGTGTGGCGGAACATCGATGGATCGCTCCCTCGGCTCAAGCGAGAAGTCGAACAACTCTTACGCGATGCGAATCAAGACTGACCTCGTCTAGGCATAACGGGTACCAGCAGGGAGTTGCACGTTCTGCGCACTTGGATGCCTCAATGGCATGGTAGCCACGGCCAAAGCAGACCAGCCCGAAGTGCGAAGGGCATCCCCGGGAAGGTCTATGTGCCGTCCAAAACCCGGCGGTCGCGCCAGGCCGTCAGGATCCGAGTGTCGTGGGGGAAGGCGAGGTCCGGGAGAGCGTCTGGCGCGAACCAACCGACGGCCTCCAGGTCGTCGCCAGCGACCGGCTCTCCTTCGGCTCTGGCGGCGAAAACGGCGAGCACAACGGTCTCTCCAGCTTGGGAGTAGAGGCCCAGGAGCGGCCCGATCTCGACCGTCAACCCGACCTCCTCGCGCGCCTCGCGGGCGGCGGCGTCCTCCACCCTCTCGCCCCGCTCGACGAAGCCGGCCGGGAAGCTCCAGCGGCCGGCGGCACGGGTCCCCGGTCCCCGCCGTCCAAGGAGGATCCGGCCGCGGCGCTCGATCAACACGGCGACAGCCAACTTCGGGTCAAGGTAGGTCACCGCACCACACGCCTCGCAGACCGGGCGTGCTCGACCGTCAATCTCCCGCTCAGCCGTCTGCCCCCCACATCCCTGACAGTGAAGCACCCCGTCTCCTTGCCTCACAGACTCATTACCGGGGCAGTGTAGGCGCCGCGTCAATCTGATCCGGCAGGCGGCCTCAGAGTCGACCCTTCCCAGCCAAGCCGAGGAATCCGACAATGACCGCCCGGATCCGCCACGCGAATCAGGGAGTGAGCAATGGGCATCGAGCCAGCCGGAAGGGGGCGACGATGAGGCTGATCCAGGTCGGGCTCGGCGGCTGGGGCCGGGGTTGGGCGAAGCTGGTTCAGGACTCCCCTGGCGTGGAGCTGGTCGGTGTGGCCGATCCGTCGGTGCAAGCGCGGCAGTGGGCAACCGACACACTGAGCCTGCCCGGTGCCGCGTGCCACGAGACGCTGGAGCAAGCGCTGGCCGGGCAATCCTGCGACGCGGTGCTGGTGGCGACGCCGCTGGAAACGCATCGCGCGGTCGCAGAGGCGGCGCTGCGTGCGGGCAGGCACGTCCTGGTGGAGAAGCCACTCGCGACCACCCTGCCAGACGCCGCTGACCTGGTCGCTGCCGCAGCGGGAACAAACCGCATCCTGATGGTCGGCCTGAACTACAGGTTCAGCCCCTGGACCCGGGCAGTTCAGCACGCCGTCGCCACTGGCGAACTGGGTCCCCTCGTTGCGATCCGCATCACCTGCCGCCGCGACACCCGAACCCTCTTCCCGCCGGGCGACTTCCGCTACCAAATACGCCACCCCTATCTCATCGACATGGCGATTCACCACATGGACCTGCTGCGGGCCATCACCGGGCAGGACATCACCCGGGTCTACGCCCGAGGATGGCGTGGCCCGGACAGCCCCTACCTCCACCAACCGACCGTGGCCGCCCTCCTGACCCTGAAAGGGGGGGCAACGGCCGCCTACGAGGGCGATTGGGCTACCCGCGAGCCCGAAACCTCCTGGAACGGGGAGTGGGAGTTGATCGGCGAGCGTGGTCGCCTCCGCTGGACCGGTGACCCGGCGACGCG
>JALYMD010000788.1 GCA_030773875.1 Chloroflexota bacterium
CCCCTGGGTCGTGGAGCGCACGCTGGCCTGGCTGGGCCACTACCGGCACCTGACCGTGCGCTACGAGCGGCGCGAAGACATCCACCGGTCCTTCCTCTCGCTCGGGTGCGCGCTCATCTGCTGGAACTACCTCCAAGCCGAATGACGGTTTTGAAAGGCGCTCCTAAGGACGCGGACCGCCTCTTGACCGTGCCAGTCGAGGGACTCCTGGCGCCAAGCGGTCCCGTCGCGGGCCGCTAGGGGCGTGCCCGCGACTATCTCGCGCCCGCTTCGCGCGGCTCGCCCCTCGCCGAGTGGTCGAAGGTCGCGGCATCGGCAGGTGAGACAAGGACGACACGTACCGGATCAAGACCCCCCCGGGCCGGCGAGTGTGTCCAGCGCCCCGTCGACGGTGAAGCGCTGCATCGGTGACCCGGCTCAGGGACGGGGTGAAATCGGCGTTGCTGAGCATCGGCGAGACTGGCATCTCGTGCCCACCGGGCACATCCGAGTCGAATGAAGATCAGCGATGGGGAAAGAGCAAGAACGTACTTCGTCCTGATTAGCTCCCGTGGGACTGAGCTAGGCAACGGAGCGAAGAGCCACGTCAACGACCTCCGTCAGCTCACGCGTCCGAAACCCGAGCACTTTCACGTTATCGACAAGCAACAGGGGGGTGGCGAAAATGCCGGTCTCGTAAAGGGCCAGGGCTGCCTTCAGGTCGCCCGTCACATTGCGCTCCGTGAACGGAATGTCGTGCTGAATCAACCAGTCCCGAACCTTTTGACCTTCCGCAGCGCTATCGACGCAGTCCGTTTGGGTATAGAGAATCGGCCGGCTCATCGCTTCTGCTCCCGTGCACCGCCGGCCCCCAACCATCGTGTGAGGACCGGTGCCTTCGGCCAGGCGCCCTGGCATACGAGCAGACTACGCCGTGGGTTCGTCCGGAATGTCGCGTCACGGTCACGATTTCATGGCACCCGTGACGACCGGAGACTTCCCACCAAGAGCCAGCCCAGAAGTTCAACAGCCTGGTTTTCGCTTCATTCCGAAACGCATGCTGCACGGCTCTGACCACCATCACAGTCACCGGGGTCAAGAACGAACGTTCATTGGGCCAACCCAGCGGCCGCATTGCATCGACCGAGCGAGTCCAGGTCAACCGCTCACCTTGCGGCTGCCGCGCGTCGGCGCTGCTCTCGCTTTCCTCATCCTTAGGAAGGAACGCTTATGAGGAGGAATCACGGACCGCCGGCTGACACCGCGAGCAATAGTGGGTGCTGCGACCGCTGACCGTCGCAAGGCGTAGCGGCTGGCCGCAGGAAAGACAAGGCTCTCCCGTTCGGCCCCGACCGTAGACCCTCAGGTTCATCAAGTTGTCCCCGGCCTCTCCACGACCGTTCTGGAAGGACGAAAAGGTCGTTCCCCGGTTGGCCAAGCCTTCTCGCAGCACGGTGCGAATGGCCCGGTGGAGCCGACGCACCTCCTCCGGTGCCAGTGTTCCGGCAGGACGCTCCGGATGGAGCCGAGCCCGGTGCAGGGCCTCGTCAACGTAGATGTTTCCCAGCCCCGCGATCACTGCCTGATCCAGCAGCACGCTTTTCAGCTTGCCCCGCCGGCCCACCAGGAGATTGGCCAATGCGCTCGAGGAGAAGGCGGGGTTGAGCGGCTCGGGTCCGATGCGGCCGTCAAGCTGGGTCATCTGGTCAGGATTCAGATGGAGCACCCGTCCGAACTTGCGCTGGTCGGCGAACCGGAGGTCCTGGCCGTCGTCAAGTTCCAACACCAGATGCTCAAAGCGAACAGGGGCCGCCGATCGTTCCATCAAGAGGAGCCGGCCTGTCATCCGAAGGTGGACGACCAGGCACGTTCTATCGTTCAGGTCTAGCAGGAGGTACTTTCCCCGTCGGCGCAGCGTGACCACGCGTCGTCCCACCACCCGCGCCGGGAACGCCTCCGGTCCCGCGTCCCCAACGACCCCGGCAAACGCGTGAACCTTGACGCCCGTGATGACTCGCCCGATCAGGCCCTCAAGGAGAGAGCGCCGGACTGTTTCGACCTCGGGCAGTTCTGGCATACTCGTGCCTGACCTCAGGGAAGACCTAAGTGCATCGCTCGTCATAGTATGGAGGACCGGATCACAACATGACGGCTTCGGAGAGCGACCAGCAATGTGTCTTCTGTCGCATCGCGCGGGGTGAACTCGACACGCCGTTCGTTGCTGAGACGGCGCGGGCCGTGGCCTTCCGGGACCTTCAGCCTCAGGCACCGACTCACGTTCTTGTCGTGCCCAAAACCCACCTCTCGGCGCTGCGGGATCTCAGCGCTGCCGATCCCGATCTCGCTGCCGAACTCCTCAACCTGACGATCGAGGTCGCGCGCCAAGAGGATCTGCTCGACGGCGGCTATCGCGTCATCACCAACGATGGCCCGGTTGCCGGTCAGACGGTCCCGCACCTCCACTTGCATGTCCTTGGCGGACATCCCCTTCAGGGTCCACTCGGATAACGCCCCAGACAACAGGGGAAACGACACAGATCACGCAACGCCTGCCCACGCTGCCATTCGGGAGGGACGCGAGGTTCCTCGCCCAGCTCCCGATCGACGACGGCCGAAACCCGATCGCCTATGACTCACTCATCTGGGCCGCCGGCGAGGGCGAAGGGCAGTAGGGAGAAATTCCTGCGAGTCGTCACCAACGGCGCTCACGCTTCAACGGACGGGGCCGACGTGGATCGGCGCCCGGGCAGTCGCGCGACGGTGCCCGCGCAGGCTCTCCCATTGCTCGGTGGTGCCGCAGGAGGAGTTGCCCGCGAGTAGTGGAACCAGGGCGGAAGCGGGATGAAAATCCGTTCCCGCTTCCGCCTCGTCCATCAAGCGAAGGCTCCTTGCACTCGGTCAACCTGGGCGGGTTGCGGAACGGCCTCAGCCGGGCGGGGTTTCCTGCGTCAGCGGGGCCGGCGGGGAGGGTACCGGTGCGGTTGTCGCGATCACCGGTGGCGTCGTGATTGCACCGAGGATCTGATCCATCACGTCCGGTGCGGGCATGTTCGTCACGGAGGTGATTTGGGGCAAAACGCCGGGGACCGGCATCGCATCCGGGTCGATGACTACTCCAGGCACGCCGGGACGCTGCCCGTGCTGCTCCCAAGCCAGGCGCTGGATGTCCGGATCCTTGAGGGCCTTCAGCAGCAGAATTCCCTTCTCGGTCCGTGCGACAAAGGGATGAGTGGCCCAGACGGTGGGGCGCGGGTAGAGGATGCGGACCTGCTGGCTGATCTGATTTTGGTAGGACGGGTTCTTAAGGAGAAACTCAATGACCTGAGATTCGTAGAGGGCGACGATCGGCATGGCGCCCCGCCCAGTGATCAGGAACTGCTCGAACAGGTCGCCCGATGTCCCCTGCATGTAGCCAAGCCGGGCGAAGATGTCATGGATGACGGGTAGCAGCGGCTGGATGGTCGTCCCGTTGACGACATGGCCTCCGTTCAAGGTATTGGCCAGCATCCCCGCGAAGAGAAACC
>JALYMD010000789.1 GCA_030773875.1 Chloroflexota bacterium
TGGAGTAGCTCGATAAACGCGGAGGCGTCCCGGCGACCGAGGTTAGCGACGGGGCTGCCGTACGAGCGCTCCGCCTCTTGGTCCAGTTCCTGATCGTCCAAACCGGCCTCGCGGCCGATAGCCTGGATGAACTTGAGTTGCCTGGGCGTCGCCGGCTGATTCATGCTGGCGACCCGCCGTTCAGACTCGCCAGCAGCCGCAACGCGGCGTCCCCGTGTGGAGGCAAAGTCAATCGGGGAGTCAACCACCCGACCCGCTGCGGCGCCGAAGTCAAAGTCCGGGCAGAACTGGGTGCCGAAGCCGAGTGCGGCAAGGGCCCGGCCGATCGCCTTTGTCTCGGCCTTTTCAATGTAGTCCCGGAAGTCGTCCGGGCCTTCGCTGCCCCAGCCCGTCGCCGAGCCGCCGTCCGGAATGCTGACGCGAGCGCGGAAGACGGCCAGGTGGTCGTCGTGATTGACGAGTTCCGTCTCCACCGCCGCCTCGGGATGAACCGAGCGAAGCCAGACCAACCGCCATTTCACTTCAAGGTAGTCGGATCCGCTTACCTTGGTCAGGTGCCTGCCGGGATCGAAGCTTGCCTGCTCGCTCATGGTGTTCCTCCTGCGGGACGGATTAGAACATATGTTCTAATGACGAAGTGTAGTGGATCCGCGGTCGCGTGTCAACGAGGCACGTGCGTGCTGGGAGAGGGCGGGGTCAGACGAGTGAGTGCAACGGACTCCGTCTCCCACGGCGTTGTGAGGTCGAGGCGACGAAGGGAAATCGATGGAGTGACGGCTAGGGCTCCCCGGGGCGATTGAGGTTTAGGCTGCGGGAGCGGTGTGCTATAATCCGCCGACTGCAAGTGTACGGACACCTCCGTGAAAGGGTTCCCGGGTGAAGGTCTCCTGTCTCCAGGACAATCTGCAGCGGGCCCTCGCGCAGGTCTCCCGCGCGGTCGCCTCCAAGACGGCGCTTCCGGTTTTGAGCAACGTGCTGCTGGCGACAGACGAGGGACGCCTGCGGATCGCGGCCACCAACCTCGAGATCGGGATTACAACCTGGATCGGCGCGTCGGTCGACGAGGAGGGCAAGGTCACGGTCGACGCCCGCTTGCTCAATGAGTTCGTGAACACGCTGCCGAACGCTCCGGTGCAGCTATCAGTCGAGTCGCCTCGGATGACGCTATCCGTGCAGAGCGGCCGGGACAAGGCCGGGATCAACGGGATCGACGCCGAAGATTTTCCCGTGATTCCCCGCCTCGACGGCGACGCCTTCGTGGCTGAGGTGGATCCCCAGGTCTTACGGGAGATGATCGCCCAGGTTGAGTTTGCCGCCGCGACGGACGAGAGCCGTCCAGTGCTGGCAGGGGTCCTTGCCCGGTTTGAAGGCTCGTCGCTCGTCCTTGCCGCGGCTGATGGGTTCCGACTGGCGGTTCGGGAGGGGGAACTGGCCAGCCCGGTGCCGGAACGCCTCGACATCATTGTTCCCGGGCGCGCGCTGCGGGAACTGGCGCGGATCATCGGCGATCAGACGGAACCGGTGCGGCTTGCGATTACCGCGAGTCGGAGCCAGCTCTTAGTGCGGGTCGGAGAGACCGAGTTCTTGTCGCGGCTGATCGAGGGCACCTTTCCCGACTTCCGCCAGATCATCCCCCGGGAGTTCAATACCAGGTTAGAACTGGGCCGCGACGCGTTTCAGAATGCGGTGCGGCGGGCGAGTTACTTCGCTCGCGACAACAACGATGTGGTGCGACTCACCATTCATCCCGGCGAGGAGGAGTTCATGCCGGGAAGTGTCGAGGTCTCGGCGACGGCAGCCGAACGGGGAAGCAGTCAAAGCTTCGTGGACGCGAGCGTGACGGGGCCAGAAACGCAGATCGCCTTCAATGCCCGTTACCTTGCGGATGTCCTTGGTGTTCTAAAGAACGCGCAGGTGATGATTGGCATGAACGGCGCCAACCAGGCCGGCGTTGTGCGATCGGCTGAGACGGACGACTACACCCACGTGATCATGCCCATGGTCATCGGGGCCCAGTAAGGGCAGCCGAGGCCGGATCATGTTCCTGCGTCACCTTGAGTTGGAGGAATTCCGGTCCTACCGGCACCTGCGTCTGGATCTGGATCCACGCGGTCTCCGCCTTTCCGGTCCGAACGGCAGCGGGAAGTCAACGCTCTTGGAAGCGGTGGCTCTGCTGGCGACGATGCGTTCCCCGCGGAGCGCCGCCGATCGGGAGATTCTGAACTGGGAGAGCGGAAGCGACTTGAGCGTGCCGCCCTTCGCACGGTGCGTGGGCGCCGCGCGCCGGGAGGACGGGGACGTTCAGATTGAGCTTGCGCTCCAGAGCGACCCTCAGCGTCCAGGCCACGTCCGAAAGCAGATCAAACTTGACGGCCGGGCGGTGCGAGCAATGGACGCGGTTGGCGTCCTCAAGGCGGTCCTCTTTGCTCCGGATGATCTCGCCCTGGTGTCCGGTCCACCTGCCGGCCGGAGGCGCTACTTCGACCTCACGATCTCCCAGTTAGATGGCCGGTA
>JALYMD010000790.1 GCA_030773875.1 Chloroflexota bacterium
CGCCTCAACCGGATCATACGGCCCCCGCTCCATGGGAACCAGATGCGCCGGCCCCGTGGTAGGCGAGGGCGCACCGCCCGCTGCAAACCGAGCCGTTCCTTCCCAGATGTCTCGATGGAGGGGCCTCTTGCAAACGCGGAAGCCGGGCGGCGCTAGGACCACCCGGCTTCGGCATGCATTCGACTCCGTGGAGTCAGGCTGTCGGATCCGTGCTACCCTGCGCGCCGGCCGACTGACCGAAGCCGGGTGTCGCGGGGGGCGGCTCGCCCTGCTGGTACACGTCGCTCTCGTCCTGCCCGACCGGGCCTTCTCGGAAGTGGGTTGGCATGTCCGCGAAGTCGTGGATCTCTCCACCGCGCCAAGTGTCCCCCTGAGTGTTCTGCCAAGCTTGCTGAGGAATGACGTTCAGGACCTCCTCAGGGCTGCCATAACGTCCTTGGGCGACGTACTGAGCGATGAGGGTTTGCAGCGCCTCGTCATCATCGACCATCGCCATCAACTGGTCCTTGTCCACACCAGGTCCCCAGTCGGCATCGCGCAACCGACCCTCCAGCAGTGCCCGCATGTCTCCTTGGTCCATCGTGCCCCCCCTCGATTTGATCAGCGACAGCCAACGGCGCAGGCGGCCGTCACGAGAGCCGGCCGGCAAGACCCGTGCCGACGTGGGCGGCGCCCCAGACCTCTCGGTGGCATGTGGACGGATTACCCTAACGGTCGATGCTCGGGGCGGTGAGGAGCGGTGACCGTCTCGCCGGCGCCAGTTGCGGGCTCGATCAGTGGCTCGCCAGTTGGACGCCGGTTGTGATGAGGGTCGCGTGGACCCAGCAGCACACAACCAATCGGTTCCGCCGCTGGCCGCGGCGCCACAAGCGATGCTGGTGGCATTCCTCGACCGCCAGCGTGAACTCTGCTCTGGAAGATCGCGGGGCTGAGCGACGAAGACCTGAAGCGGAGCTCGGTGCCGTCGGAGGGCGCCTTCCTCGGGATGGTCAGGCACCTGGCGTACGTGGAGCGGTGGTGGTTCCAGGTGGTCTTCGCGGGCGAGGATCCGTCTTTTCCGTGGACGGCATCCAATCCTGACGCCGACTGGCGGATCGAACCAGGAGAAACGCCCGATCAGATCCTTGCCGTCTACCAGGCCGAGATCGCTCGCTCCCGGAAGTTCAACACTGCCTCAATCTTAGAGAATGGAGCCTGGAGGCCAGGCAGCACTCACACGCTCGCCTGGGTCTTTTGCCACAGGATCCAAGAAGTGGCCCGCCACAATCGCCACGCGGACATGCTGCGGGAGCTGATCGACGGTCACACCGGCCCTTAGCTCGCAGGGCATCACTCGTGGTCAGCGCTCCTGGGTTCGCGGGCCGCACAGTTATGGCCATCGCGGTGCAAGACCAGGGCTCGTCAGCGTCGGTGTCTGGCTAGCGCCTTACTCCGGCGCCCACAGGCCGCCGGTGGCCTCCAGCCAGTCCGCAATCCGCTCTACCGCAGCTGGCACATCGTCGTCCGAGACATCGACCTCATAGGTCGGTAGGGTCGACTCACTTGCGAGGCGCCGGAGGAGATCCTGATCGCGAACAAAGACGCCGAGGTCGTCGTACTGGGATGGGTTGCCGGAGACCTTGAGCCGCTTTGCACGCGCGTTAGGGAACGACTCCGGCGCCCGCGCGCAGAGGACGAGGCGGAAGCCAAGCGGCTCCAGCCGTTCTTCCAGCCACCGAAAGTCATGGTCCCGACCGCGGGCCTGAAGCTGGTGGGCTCTCGCCGAGAGGTGAAAGCGGTCCACGATCCATGAGTAGTACGGAAGCAACTCGAAGAGACGGGCCCAGGTGGCGAAGGTCTCCATCGCCCGTGCCGTCTCCTCGGGCGCAAAGTTGATTGGTCCGCGGCCCCACGGCGTGTTGGTGAACCCGCCCCACTCCGCCGAGATGAGCGGCGAGTGATACCGGTACTTGCGCGGCCCGACGACGCGGGGATGCTCATTGAGGGCGAACGCGATGTCGGTCTTGTGGGTCAGGCGGGTGCCTTCGAGGATCACCTTCGGGCACAGCGTCCTTGCCACCCCAGCCCCTCCATGAGCCCGGCACCCCCGCCGGGAGCCACCGGCCGCTGGGGCGGGCGCCCTAGTCGCCCGCGGCCGGAAGCGGCTCGGCCTTGCGGCGGGCCACCAGTTCCGGCTGGGGAACCTTCGGGTTGCGTGCCAGGCGGAGGAAGACCAGCAGCTTGATCATCACCGCTGTGGCGTCAAACTGCCGCCAGTTCATGCCGTGGTAGGCCATCGCCGGGAAGGCGTGGTGGTTGTTGTGCCACCCCTCGCCCAGGGTCAGGAAGGCGATGATCCAGTTGTTGCGGCTCTCGTCCTTGGTGTCAAAGTCTCGGGAACCGAAGGCGTGGCAGATGGAGTTCACGGCAAAGGTCGCGTGGTTGAGGAACGCCATCCGGACCAGACCGCCCCAAAGGAAGCCCTGCCAGCCCGCGATGAGGTAAGGGATGAAGAGCCCGAGGACCAGCCAAAGTACCGTGGTCTTGTCGATAAAGA
>JALYMD010000791.1 GCA_030773875.1 Chloroflexota bacterium
CACGATGCAAAAGAGGTTGTCGTACTGCTCCTGCTGAAGAACCCAGTTCCGGATCGCACCGAGGTAGTTGCCAAGGTGCACGTTGCCCGAGGGTTGCATGCCTGAAAAGACCCGGAGCCGGCGTTCAACCTCCGCTGTCTGGGGAGCCGTGCCGTTCGCCATCACGTCCGCTTGCCGCACCGCCATGCTGTCCTCGTGTAACTCTATTGCGCCCTGTCCGATCAGGCGCGAAGTATAGCCGGGTGATCGTGGAAATCTTCGGCCGCCGTAGTCTCATGACTGACGGGAGGTGATGCGGCTGTAACGGTCTGCAGTCCGGGATTCGCGCTCACCATGGGGACAGGCCATGAGGACCTGGAACTGAATCCCGCTGTCGCTCAAGCGCCTGTTGTCCTTCGTGCCGCCAAGTGGAGAAGGGGTCGGAGACGGGGTGATTGGGCTCGTTCCGATGGTCGGTGGGGAGGAGCGGCCGACGGCAGAGACAACCAGCGAGCCGACGGTGCTATGGCACCAGGGCGGGAACACGCTCCGGCTCGACGCCCGTGACAGAGGCCGAGCAGTCGCCGCCAGGAAGCCAGCGGTTTCCGAACTCACGCATGCTCTCGATGACGGGGAGAAGGGCGTGCCCCTTCGGGGTGAGGGAGTATTCGACGCGGGGAGGCACCTCGGCGAAGCAGGCCCGCTCGACGACCTGCGCTTCCTCAAGCCGCTTGAGGCGTTCGGAGAGCGTCTTGGGGCTGATCCCGCTAAGGGAGCGCTCCAACTCGCTGAACCGCCGGCGGCCGTTCGCGAGGTCACGCACGATGAGCGGCGTCCACTTGTTGCCGATGATCTCCGCCGTGCGGGCGACTGGACAGCCCACGCTCTCCGGCGTCTCGGCAACAACGTCTGCAATGCGGCTCCGGCTCGCCACCGGTGTCCCCGTGCTCGCCATGCGCCTCGCCTCCAGCCCCACATGAGTTCCAAGGTTGACCATAACTGTCAAAAGGATAGCACAGGGAAGTCGGCCTGGCAAAGCGGAGGTGAGCGATCGCCCTATAATCTCCCGCAGGGGACGTATCAGCGCGGTCTGTCCAAGAACGCCAGAGCGCTGCCAATGAGAGGTCGACGGACTGGGATGCCGGCCGGCGGATGGGGAAGGACAACGTGACCGAGCCGGGAAACCTGGTTCAGGGGTGGTTTGCGGTGAGCGCGCCGGAGGAGGGCGTGTTCACGATCGAGGAGCCGTTGCACGAGGAGCAGGTTAAGTCGTATCTCGTGGTAGGGTCAGAGCGCGCGATCCTAATCGACACGGGGATGGGTGTCGGCGACATCCGGGCGTTAGTCGCGGACCTCACGGACCGCCCAGTAACGGTCGTCAATAGCCACGCCCACTGGGACCACATCGGCGGCAATAGTCTCTTTGCCGAGATCCTGATTCACCCTGCCGAAGCGGCTGTCTTGCGGCATGGCTATCCCAATGAGCGGCTGCAGCCCAACTTCGCTCCGGACCGCCTGCTGGGTCCGCTCCCGCCGGACTTCGACCCGACGGCGATCGCGTTCCCGCCGACCCCTCCCACCGGTCTGCTTCAAGGCGGTGAGACGCTAGATCTTGGGGATCGCATGCTGGAGGTTATTCACGCACCGGGTCACTCCCCGGGAGGGATTGTGCTGCTCGACCGCGAAGGCAGAACCCTCTTCAGCACCGATGTTGCCTACCCAGGTGCGCTCTATTGCCTCGCGCCCGACGCAGATGTAGGCGTGTACCGGGAGACGATGGCACGACTCGCCTCGCTGGCCCAGGATGTGGACCGGACCTATCCAGCCCACAATGCGAGTCCGATGGACCCCGCGCTCCTGCCCCTGATGCGGGACGCGCTCGACGCGGTCGCGGCCGGGCGACCTCCGGACGTCATGGATGGGGCGGTTCTCATCCATCGGTTCGACGGATTTTCGGTCTGGCTTACGGCGGACAAGCTTGGCGGGGAGGCTTGATGGTCCGCCTGGTTTCCTACCTGATCGCCAACATGATCGCGACGCTGGTCGTGGGGTCCCTCTCTGAGCAGCGCCTGGTGCGGTACGAGAGCCGAACCGCGGTACTCATCTTCGCGCTGATCCTGGGCCTCCTGAACGCCTACATCAAGCCCGTGCTGCGGATTCTGACTCTTCCGCTCACATGCCTCACATTTGGCTTGTTCTCTCTGGTGCTGAATACGGCACTCTTCGGCCTGGCCGCGTGGCTCACACCAGGCATGGATATCACGCTGTGGGGAGCGGTGTTCGGCTCGATCATCGTCAGCGTCGCGAGCGGGATCATCTTCTCGGTCCTTGACGAGAAGTAGGGGAGTCTGGAGACGTCAGACATCAGAAGGTTGAAGTGCAGGTGGCTTTTTGGAAGTGGTCCACGGGACAGGAGGAGGGAACGAAATGACGGCGGAGCGGGTGCCGACGGGGGTCTTGGCCCCGGTGGCGACGACGTTCGGCGATGATGGCGGACTTGACCTGGAGGCGTTCCAGGCCAACCTTGCTTGGTACGCCACCTCGCCGCTGGATGGGGTGGTGATTCTGGGATCGAACGGGGAGTCGGCGCTGCTGGAGAACGACGAGAAGCTGCGGCTGATCGAGGCCGGGGTGGCGGCAATCGACGGCCGTAAGACGGTAATGGCCGGCACCGGGTTGGAGTCGACCCGGGCGACCATTGACCTGACGCGACGAGCCGCGGAGTTGGGCATCGACTACGCGCTGATCGTCACGCCCCACTACTACAAGCCCAAGTACGATCACGCGGCCTACCTCGCGCATTACCAGGCGGTGGCGGATGCCTCGCCGGTGCCGATCCTGATCTACATCATGACGACGTACACGGGTGTCGATCTGACGACATCATTGGTCGCCGAGTTGTCAGCGCACCCCAACATCGCGGGCGTCAAGGACTCGGGCGGGAATGCCCCCAAGGTCGCGGAGATGGTCGCGCGGGCGGCTCCCGGATTCGGGGTGCTGGCGGGGTCGGCAAGTTTCCTCTATCCGGCGCTCTGCCTCGGAGCGACCGGTGGCATCCTGGCCCTCGGGAACGTCGCGCCCGGGCTCTGCAAAGAGATCGAGACGTGCTTCGTGGCTGGCGACCACGAGACGGCGCGAGCGCTCCAGTTGAAGGCGCTGGCGCCGAACGCGGCCGTCACGACGCAGTTCGGCATCGCCGGGCTGAAAGCGGCGATGGAAGCGGTGGGGCTGCGCGGGGGCAAGCCACGGCCACCGCTACGACCGCTGAACGAGCGGGACGCCGGCGAAGTGCGCCGGATCTTGCTCGAGGCGGAGATCGGCCCTGTCGTTTAGCGGCCACTCCTTCCAACTGAGCTCGGAGACCCGATTTGAAGCCCCCATGACCATTGGGGTCGTATCGGACACGCATGTTCACCGGCGGGGGGCCCGGCGGCTGCCTGAGGAGGTGCCGGATCTTTTCCAGCGAGTCGGCGCCGGTCTCATCCTTCACGCGGGTGACGTCAACACCGTCGCGGTCCTCGCCAAACTTGGCGAAGTCGCTCCCGTGCTCGCGGTGGTGGGAAACAACGACGATGCCGAGCTTCGCGAGATGCTCCCCGAGCACCTCACCTTCGATGTGGGCCCGCATGGCTTCGCGCTGCTGCACGGCCACGGCGGGGCATCGGCGCGAAGCGAGGCCCGCCGCCGCTTCGCAGGACGGGTCGGCTGCGTCGTCTACGGCCACAGCCACATCCCGAAGATGGAGATCGAGAACGGGACGATCCTGTTCAACCCCGGTTCGGCGACGGACCGGCGCTGGCAGGAGCATTTCGGGGTCGGTCTGATCCACGTGACCGGGGAGCGGATCGAACCGGAGCTCGTTCTCTATGACGATCCACGGCATCTGCGGAATGTGGGTCGGTAGCGGGCGCATACCGGTGCTCGGCCAGTTAGCTGGAGCAGATCCTCGTGGTCGGCTACGGCTTGCCTCGGTTGCCGTGTATTAGGGGACCGCTGGCTCCATCGCAACGGGAAGCGTCGCCGGGATCGTGGTGGTTGGGATGCCCGCCGCTGTCGCTAGCGCGCCGCCGACGGCGTCCGGGGTGACGGCCGAGAGGGCAATGGCGTGGTCAAGTGCTTCATCGGCGACCCGCTGCACGAGCGGAAGGTCGTCCCAGGCGAGCGTGCCCGGTTCGAGGAGCAGGACAACGGTCGCGTTGACCCGCGACGGGAAGCCATCAATCAGACGTTCCAAATCGTGGCGATGACGGACGACCTCGACGTGACGAACCTCCCGAGCCATGAGCTTGCCGTAGAAGAACGTGACCACGATCTTGAGCACGGCCGCTACCGGCACCGCTAGGATCA
>JALYMD010000792.1 GCA_030773875.1 Chloroflexota bacterium
CGCGAATCCTTGGCGTTGGAGCCTTTGAATCCGAGCAGGGTTCGGGGCACGGTGACCGGCCGCAGCTCGTTGCCGATGTCCCCGAGGCGGACGAGGTTGCCGTTGGCATCCCCTTCCGGCCAATACTCGAAGCGAGCATAGCCGTAGTACTGGACGATGTGGCCGTTGGGGAGGGTGATCTCCGCGGTGATCGGATTGCCGAAGGCCCAGACGCCGCCCCCATTGCGCCACAAATCCAGGAAGAGGCCGTCAACCGTGTGGCCAGTCTCCGGAACATAGACCCGGGTTGGCAGCGTCCAGTCCTCCGCGGCAAGGCGGTTCGTCTTGTTGGCAGTCTCGTCCTCGCTCGAGGCGTTGTCCCCCGTCGGCACGATCACCGGCTCGTCATCGTCTTGGGCAGAGGCGATCCCCGGGGTAGACAGCGGTGCCAGCAACGCTAGGAGGAGACCGAGGCTCGCGAGCAGTCCGAGCAACTTGACCTGCCCCCCTCCCGCGCGTCGCACCGGGCGGTGAGTCACGCCGGTCCTGGCTCTTTGCCCGATTACGCCCGTGGACCGCGCTCGGTCTTCCATGTTTCGCATCTCCGTCACGGCTCCTACCACTCCGACCGGCTCCGGTGCCACCCCGCCACATCTGTGGCCCGCCTCAGTCACCTGTTTCAACGCGGTGATTGCCGCTTTGGTTTCGCGGCCGAGCACCCACCCGTCTCTTCGGCCCAATCCGCCGCGCCACACCTATTTTTCCTGTGACAAAGCGGCACATAAAACACAAAGTTAGCACGTATGTTCATCATAGCACGTCATGGCAAGAGGCTTCACCCTTCCATATGGCGCGATCATCACCTCGATGTGGCACTCGCTCTGCCACGTTACGCCTGAACCTTCTCGTGCCAGGCAAAACGTGTTCTTGGGGTGCGTGCACGCCATTACCCCGTGTCACCGGAAGGTGGCATCGCCGGAGGGGTCACGAGGGAACGAGGGACAGGAGAAACGCCGGGCTCGCCAGATTGCCGTATCAGCGTCAAGAGCCGAGTCTGAGGAGATCGCCCGCCGGTGGTGATCGGGAACCGCGCCCGTGCTACATCTTCCCGGTACCTCCGAGGGCGAACTCCAGGCTCATGTCGAGGGCAGGGGCGGAGTGGGTGAGGGCGCCCACGGAGATCAAGTCAACGCCCGCTTCGGCGATGGCACGTATGGTGGCCAGCGTGACCCCACCAGACGCTTCCAGCAGAACCCGACCCGCCGCTAACTCAACTGCCCGGCGGATCATCGGGGCGTCCATGTTGTCTAGGAGCACGACATCGGCACCGGCGGCGACCGCCTTCGCCAACTCATCCAGCGTGGTGACCTCGACCTCAATCCGGAGGGTGTGGGGGGCAAATGCCCGGGCCTGGCGAACGGCACCGGCGATCCGATCCGGCCCCCCGACAGCGGCGAGATGGTTGTCCTTGATCAAGACACCGTCCGCGAGGCCCACCCGGTGGTTGTGCCCACCACCGTCGCGCACGGCGGCCTTCTCCAAGGCCCGCAGCCCCGGTGTCGTCTTGCGCGTATCGATAATGCGCGCCCGCGTGCCCTTTACGGCATCAACGTAGTGAGCGGTGAGAGTCGCAACCCCGGAAAGGCGCTGGAGCAGGTTCAGCGCCACCCGCTCCCCGGTGAGGATGCTCCGTGCCGGTCCGGCAACCTCCGCCAGGACATCCCCGGGGTTGCACCGAGCACCATCGTTGAGGCGACGCTCGAAGACGACGGAGGGATCGATGCGGCGGAAGACAGCAGCGGCCGCACCAAGTCCGGACACGACACCGGTCGCCTTAGCGACGATGGTGCCGTGCGCCCGCGTCCCCGGCGGCACAGTCGCCATCGTCGTGACATCGCCCGTGCCAATATCCTCCGCCAGGGCTAGGTCAATGATCGCCTCCCAGCCAATGGGAAGATCAGCGGCGACCGGTGTGATGTCCTCCAGACCGGTCCGGGGAAAGCGTCCGGTTCCCGCCTGATCGCTCCGTTGCGTCACGCCCCCTCCTTTGACGTCGAGACCGGGCGAGGTCGAGGGGCGTGGGCTCCAAGCCGGTAGCGGGTCGTGCCATCGGGAGCCTTGCGTTTCCCGAAGAGTTTGAAGCCGCATGCCTTAAAGAACGGAAGCGCAGCCTCATCCACCTCGGCCACGAGCGGCCGCGCACCGGCGCGGCGGATCGCGTCGGCGAGGGTAGCCCGCCCCAGTCCCTGGCGCCGCAGCGATGGGGCAACCGCGATGTGCGTCAATTCCATCGACATCGACGCCTGGCGCAGCACGTAGGCGAACAGCACCTGCCCCTCGAACGCCAAGGCATACAGTTCAGCGTCGGGGTCGGAGCGCACCCGCGCCACCAACGCCCGTCCCGCTGCAAGCGTGCCCTCGCGGGTGCAAGACGCCAGGACCGCTGCAGCGGCCTCGTCATCCGCCGCATTGAGGGGCTCGATCGAGACGGGGATTGCGCCGGCGGGGACGCCGTCCGGCAGCGGCTCCGCACCTGGCGCGATCACGACAGCCGCATCAGATCGCGGAACGGCTGCTCGTCTTCGTAGGGACCGACGAGGGCGAGACTCAGGCGATCCTCCCGGAAAATCTCCCTGGACAGTTCCTGGATCTCGGGAACGGTGACCTTGTCGATCTTCTCCATCACCTCCTCTGGAGTTCGGATTTCGCCGTAGGTCAACTCCTGGCTGCCAATCCACGAGGCGACAGAACGGCTGTCCTCTAAGCCCATCAGGAGGCGACCCTTCCTCAGATCCTTGGTCCGCTGCAACTCCTCCGCGGGAACGGGCTCATCCCGCAGCTTGCGCAACTCCTGGACGATGGCGCCGACCGTCTCCTCAACCCGCTCCAAATCGGTGCCGGCGTAGACGACCCCCTGCCCCACGTCCTCATAGGGGCGGAAGTACCCGTAGACGGAGTAGACCAGGCCACGCTTCTCCCGGATCTCTTGGAAGAGGCGCGAACTCATCCCGGAGGAGAGGATCGCCTCGATGGTCGACTGCGCGTAGCGACGCTCGGTGCTGTAGGGCAGCGCCGGCATCGCCAGACAGAGGTGGGCCTGCTCCGTCTCCCGCTCGACAAGGCGCACCCGCGGCGCCTCCTGTCCAGCATCCGGTGTGGCCGCGTCGTACCCATCCGGCTCGCCGACGGCGACGAGGTCCCCAAAGCAACGCTCGGTCAGATCAACCACCTCGTCATGCCGGACATCACCCCCGGCTGCGACGACGAGACGATCCGGGCGGTAGTTACGGCGCCAGAAGTCGACCATCGCGTCCCGGTTGATCGCGCCGACTGTCTCTTCGGAGCCGGCAATTGAGCGGCCAACCGCGTGATTGCCCCAGACGACCTCATCGATCACCTCGTGGACCAGATCCTCTGGGGAGTCATTGATGGAGCGGATCTCCTCGAAGATGACGGAGCGCTCCTTGTCCAACTCAGCCTGGTCGATCACCGAGTTACGAATGATGTCGGCCAGGACATCGTAGGCAAGGGCAAAGTGGGTGCTGGGAACCTTGCACCAGTAGTTGGTGGACTCGCGGCCGGTGGCGGCGTTGAGGATCCCACCGACACCCTCGATCTCCTGCGAGATCTGCATCGGATCCGGCCGCTTCTCCGTGCCCTTGAAGAGCATGTGCTCAAGAAAGTGGGAAACCCCGGCAATATCCGGCCGCTCGTAGCGGGAGCCGACACCGTAGTAGAAGATGAGGCTGGCGGAGCGAACGCCGGTCATCTCACCGGTCACGACGCGCACGCCATTGGCGAGGGTGGTCTTCTCGTAGAGCTTGGACATCGCGGGCAAGGCTGCGGCTCCTTTAGTGAATAGGGGATCAGCGATCGACGCGGTTCAGATCATCTGGGGTTCGCTCGGCGTGACGAACCCTCCCTACGATTCGACATGGTGCGAGACGGACAACCCCGCGTCGAGCGGCTGTCCATCTCTCGATAGGGCAGCCTCGACGCGAGTCGCCAGCAGGACGAGGGCGGCTTCGGCCGCAGCGGCGACGACCGACGCGCGGTCCCCGGGGAAGTGGTGCTCCTCGCAGACGGTGTCGGACGGGTCGGCCACCGCGATGTAGACCAGTCCAACAGGCTTGCGCGCGGTGCCGCCACCGGGTCCAGCGATACCGGTGGTTGAAACAGCCATGTCGGCGCCAAAGGCGCGACGGGCCCCCTCGGCCATCGCCCTCGCGCAGGGCTCACTCACCGCGCCCGGGCGCTCCAGCACCTCCTGGGGCACACCCAGGAGCGCAGCCTTGGCGTCGTTCGCATAAGCGACGATGCCGCCCAGGAAGTAGGCGGAACTGCCGACAACGGAGGTGATCCGGTGGGCAACTTCGCCGCCGGTACATGATTCCGCCGCTGCAAGGGTGAAGCGTGGTGACTCGGCGAGCCAGGCATTGAGCCGGCTCTCGGGCGCCTCCGTGTGCGGAGACGCTGTCTCAGGCTCCATTCCGGTGCTGTCCGTGCCGCTTCCCTCGCCGCTCTCCGAGCCATTCCGGGTCAGACATCTTCCCGAGGGGCGAGTATAGCGCACCGTCGATTGCGACCATCCGATCCGGCGCTTCCGTCACCTGATGTAGGAGCGATGCGCCCGGCTCACGGCTGGGATGCCGACGATCTGCTATCGCCAGACTCCCTCCTGCCCACGCTCACCGACGAGACGAACGCCGAGCAAGACCAGCAGCGATGCGCCAAGCAGGACGGCGGCGAGAAGGAGAGCACTTGGCAGATCTCCAGCCTCGAATCGTCCATAGACAGCCAACGGCATCGTCTGGGTCCGGCCCGGATAATTACCGGCAAACAGGATGGTCGCTCCAAACTCACCCAACGCCCGCGCCCAGGCCAGGACCGCTCCAGCTATCAGACTAGGTCGGGCCAATGGCACGGTGACCGTGCGGAAGACGCGCGCCGGGGAAGCTCCCAGGTCGGCGGCTGCCTCCTCAAGCACCCGGTCCACCCGGGCAAAACCCGCCCGGGCGGCGCGAACGTAGAAGGGCACGGCGACGAAGACCTGCGCCAGCACCACGGCCGCCGTCGTGAACCCGACCGTGATGCCCATCTCTGCCAGCGGCCCCCCCACCACCCCCCGACGACCGAACGCCATCAAGAGCGCCAGGCCGGCGACGGCCGGAGGAAGCACCATTGGCACGTCAATGAGGGCATCGACCAGCGCCGCACCGGGGAAACGTCGCCGGGCAAGCAGGTACGCCAGCGGGGTGCCAAACGCGAGCACGACGGCAAGAGCAACCCCGGAGGTCAACAGCGTGAGCGTCAGGGCACGCCACAGGGTCTCCGTGCTTTCGGACGTAAATGCATGCCGATCTCCCACCGCCCGAGCGAGCAACGCGCCAAGCGGGACGAGGAGAAAGAGGACCAATGCGGCTGCGGCAAGCCCGGCGGCCGTGACAGCGGCACGGCGCACGAAGTCCGCCTGAGGCGCTGCCATATCACGCTGGGGTTGCTCGGACTGAGAGGAGATGGGGGGCAGAGCGGGCGCCCAGTTCGCCTTATGCCTCGGCTGCGCCTGCGCTTCTCGCCCGTCCACCCACTCCCTCGTCAATAGCGCCGCAACGGGAACCTGATCCTATGGAATCGGCTCAAAGCCGAACGCTAGGAGCGTCGCCTGCCCCTGGGGAGCAAGCAGGTAGGCGATGAATACCTGCGCTAACGAGGGATCCCCGCCTCGCACTGGAGCAATCGGGTATGTCGCAACCACATTGACCGCCGGCGGGATCTCCACCACCTCCACCGCTCCGGCCACGTCCGGCGTCAGGTCCGTTTCGTACACGATCCCGGCGTCCGCCTCACCGAGGCGGACCTTCGCGAGCACTGCCTTCACGTTGTTCTCTTCGGAGGCAACGTTGGCGACCACCCGCCCGACGAAGTCTGCTCCGTAGGTGACAGGATCCGAACCCATCGCGCAGAGGGCATCCCAGGCGTACCGCCCGACAGGGACGTCCGAGGCGGCCAAAACCAGCCTCAGCCCTGGTGCGCCAAGATCGGCAGCGGTTCGGACACCGCCCGGGTTGTCATGGGGCACGACAATCACCAGACGGTTCTGGGTGAAGTGGACCAACTCTCCCTCCACGACACCGGCGGCAACGGCAGCGTCCATGGGCTCCTGCCCCGCGGAGGCGAAGACGTCGGCCGTCGCACCTTCGCGCAACTGGGTGACGAGCGCCTGCGAGCCGGCAAAGTTGTACTCCACCGTCAGTCCAGGATACGCCGCTTCCAGGTCCTCCCCGATCCGGTTGAACGCATCCGTGAGCGACGCGGCAGCGAAGACCGTCAAGGTGCCGCCCTCGGCTGGAATCGGCAGCGGCTCGGAGGGGGACGCTTCCGCCGTCACCCCGGTAGCCGGCGTGCTCCCCGCCGCAAGGGGTGTAGCCCTCCCCTCGCAGCGGCTTTCCACCGCCTGCGCCAAGACCACGCGGTTGGTGGCCGATACCGTGACTCCGCTTACGCCAAGGGCGACCGACAATACGCCAACAAGGAGGAGCAGCCACCTCCCAAACGCTCGGCCCACGCCTCGCCTCCGTCAACGCCACGGCGCGGGCTGCCCCCGCCCTCATAGTCAATCATTGACTAACCCGACCGGGAGCGTAGGCCGCTGGCGACGCGGTGTCAAGCCCGGCGGTGCACTGCTCCGTGCCCTATCCCCTTTTCCCGGATGAGGCCCTGTCCGGAACGCTTCCCGCCGGCTCACCCTCCCGTGTGCGCCAGCCACCTAACGGCGGCCTGGGTTTGCGCCAAGCGCAACTCCAGCACACGGCGGGAAAAGACTAGGTCAGGGGTGCCTGCGTCACTGTCGGCCAGGGCGGCGAGCTGCGCGACAAGGGAGGCCTCGAGGCGGCGGCAAGTGTCGAGTTGGCCAGCGAGAAGGCAGGAGGCTAGATCCGGGTCCAGCCGCTGAGCCAGGTAGAGCTTGACCAGGAACTCCAGCCGGATCTCCCGCGTGTGAGCGACCGGCTCCGCAAGCCAGCGGCGCAGTTCGGCACGGCCTGCCGCAGTGATCTGGTACACCTGACGGGCAGGTCGCGTTCCTTGGGGCTCGATGTTGGCCGTCGCCCAACCTGCTCGGGCGAGGCGCTTGAGATGGTGGTAGAGCATCGCCGGCTCCAGGTGGATCACCTGGGCCAGTGGCTGGTCATCACCGAAGTGGCGAGCCAATACCAACTCCGTTTGAACAGTTGTTGTTCCCTCCGGCGCCGGCGTCCTCCGTGCCCAGGGATGCATGTCCGGGGTCACCGAGGAAGCCCCTCCAGGACTGAGCACGGGCGGGTGGCCGCCGAAGATCAAGCGATCAACCGGACTCGGTATAAGTCATATCCATGGCTCGAGCCGTCATCCAATTCCAGCAAGCCGAGGATGGCATGGGCCGCCGTTGGAACGCCCATCGACCCCGTCGGCTTTCTCATCGAGGGGTCGGTCGCATGGCACTCAGACGAGGCGGGACCGTCCGCGCTCGCCCCACCAGCCGCGTCATCCTGTGAGAAGAGTTTCGGCCCCGATCGCCCAGCCGGCCCCTCCCTCCCGCATGATGGATAGCGCACCGGAGGCGGGCACGATGCCGATTGGGCAGAGTCCCCCCTACCAGGGTCGTGCGGGACCCATCACGAACGGCTGTGAGTGACCATCCCATCAGGGGTCTCGGTCAGGACAACATCGTCCCCCGGCCGCGGGAGGACCCGCACCCGTGCCACTCGTAGGCCGTCCAATTCCTCGACCCGGAGGCACTGACCGGTGGGGGCCGTAATCTCGTCGCCGACCTCTGCAGGGCGGCCGAGGGCGCTAAAGACGTAGCCCCCGACGGTATCGACGTCGAACCCCTCATGATCCAGCTCAAGGCTGAGGTACTCTCGTGCCTCGACCAGCGTCGTCAGACCATCCAAGAGCAAGCTGCCGTCTGGTTCCACGGTCGGGTCCGGATCGTCGACCTCACCCTCGTCCTGGATCTCACCCACCAGGCTTTCGACCAGGTCCTCAAGGGTGACGATGCCAGCAGTACCGCCGTACTCGTCGATCACGACGGCGATCTGCGTCCGCGCCTCCCGCAGTCGGGTCAACACATCGGTGGCTGGTACCGTCTCCGGGACCGCGAACGGTTCAGTCATGTAGTCACGCACGCTGAAGCCAGGGAGTCTTCCGGTGC
>JALYMD010000793.1 GCA_030773875.1 Chloroflexota bacterium
TCCGCTTCTTCCTTCTCCAGCTCCCGGCCGAGGGCGGCGTACTCCAGCGCCGTCTCGTTGGCGCCGAACCGGAACCGCGTCGGGTCAGCGACGCGAACCAGATGCAGCGGCGCGCCGATCCGGCGGCCCAGCTCGATCGCCGGTGCCAGCGTCTGCTCCGCCACCGTCGACCCGTCCAGCGCGACCACGATCCGATCGAACACGACACGACCTCCCTGCCACCCGTCCTTCGTCCGGGGTGGTCCGGGGAAGGTCCGACGGGGCAGCGACGACGCCTCCGTTGGGGTCATTCAACCTCGACCACGGCCGCGCCCGCCGGGCGGCCAGTGGATGCGGGCTTGGCAGGGACGGGCGGCCGTGCAGCCCGCGCCACCGATCCGTTTGCCGGGCGGCCGGGGCTCACGTACGGTTGACGGTGTGGGTGCCGAGCAGGCGGGCAATCTGATGGGCGCCGAGCCCCGGGAGCGGAGATGACCGAGGAAGAGTGGGACGCCGTTGTCGTCGGGGCGGGTCCGGCAGGCAGCGCAGCGGCGATCATGCTGGTGCGGACCGGGCAACGGGTCCTGCTGCTGGACCGGCACTCGTTTCCCCGCGACAAACCCTGTGGCGACCTGATCGGGGTCCGCGCGCTCATCGCGGCACGTCGGCTAGGCGTGGATGAAGAAATCCTCGCAGGCTACCCGCGACTGGCCGGCGCCTACCTTACCGCCACGGCCGGCGCGCTCGACCTCACCCCATCCACCCGCGCCGGACGAGCCCTGCTCGCCAGGTCGGACGCGCGGGTCATTCCGCGCGTGGTGTTTGACGCGGCAATGGTTCGCGCCGCCCAGCGCGCCGGCGCAGAGCTACGCCGCCTCACGGTGCGCGAGGTCGGGGCCTGGGACGGCGTGGGCCGCGTGGTGTCGGGGACAAGCTCCGATGGCGATATCCGCCTCCGGGCGCGGGGCGTCGTCCTGGCCGGGGGGTACGGCTGCCGCGTCGCCGCAGACGTGGCTCCACTCGAGCGGCGTGACCGAGACCAGATCGACATGCCAATGCGGACGCCGGAGCCTTCCCGTGGGATCGCCATGCGCGGTTACTTCCGGAACGTGGCAGCACCGGACGGGCGAATCAGTTTCTGCCTGGATGACTGGGTGCTGCCCGGCTACGGCTGGGTCTTCCCACTTCCCGGCGGCGGGGCTAACGTCGGCGTCGGGACCTTGACGCGGGGCGGCGCGTCGGAGGGCGAGCACCTCCGTTCGCTCTACTCCCGGTTTACCGAGAATCCGGTCTCACCCGCGGCACCATGGCTTGGTGAGGCGCAGGCGGAGGGACCGGCCCGCTCCTGGCCACTCGACCTTGGCCCGCGCCGACGGCGTCTAACCGCGGACGGACTGCTGGTGGCGGGCGAGGCGGCCGCCTTGGTAGGGCCGCTCACCGGGGCAGGCATTGCCTTCGCGCTCGAGACTGGCGCCGCAGCCGGGACAACACTGGCCGCGGCGCTGGCCGCTGGAGATCCCTGCGCCGGCGCCCTCGCGTCCTACGCCCGCGCGACGCGCCGGCGCGCGCTGCCGTGGCTGCGTGCGGAGCATCTCGCCCAGCGCTGGCTCTCCGACCCGGTCCATCTAGGCGCCCTGGTCAGCACCATTCGCCCGCTCCCCCCGACCAGCGTCCTCGGGGCCCGCCTGTTGCTTCACCTGGGGTAGCGGGACACCATCTGGAGGACGATCCCGAGGCGTCAGGGAGGGATGTCCAACCAGGGTCCGAAGGGCCATCGGTGCCGGATGCCTGTCTGTGTTTCTAGCTCGGACTATAGAGACGGCCCCGCCGCCTTCGCGGTGGTATCTGCGCCGACATCCCCAGAGGAAGCGCCAGCGCAGCGATCGGCAACCTAGACCGCAACTCCGGTCCTATGCCGCCGTTGGCTCTGCAGTGGGGGTCTCCTCGTTCTCGGTGGGCTCGCAGCCGGTGAACAAGTAGAGGCGGACATCGACCTGCCCGACGGGCGGATCGACGTTGACGAAGTTCTCGAAGGCTGCTCCTGCGACGAGGTCAGGGAACTCGTCTGCCAGCAGTTCGTTGACCTCGGTCGCTATCGCCGCACCAACCTCGACAGCCGGGGAGTGACCGAAAGTCAGGACCACCCCAGCCCGGCAGTCGTCCTCGTACGGGGCGAGGATGCGTCGCAACTCGCCGCGGGCCGCCTCCTGGGCTGCGGGATCGCCAGCGAGCAGGCCGGCGGGATCGACCTGGATCTGCTCCTCAATGAACGCGGGATCGATGGCGCTGCTGGCGAGGCTCGCCGTCTCAGCCTGGCGTGTGGCAAGGGCAATTGCAGTTGCTTGAGCGGCCGTTGCCCGCGCCTCGACGGTCGCTAGCTCCGCCTGACCCGCCGCCTGGGCAGCGGCCTGTGCCGTGGCCGTCGCCCGGGCAACGCTAGCGTCCGCCGCTGCCGTGGAGGCGAGGGCTGTGTTCGTCGCCTGCGCTCCTGCCACCTGCTCGCCGATGGCCCGCACCGTGGCATCCTGAGCCGTGATTGTCGCTGCGGCCTCCGTCCCGGCCATGCTCCCCTCAGTGGCCATCGCGGCGATGGTGGCGCTGGCGCTTGCCGCCTCCGCTTCACTTGTCGCGCCCGCCGCGGTCGCCTGCGCCTCGCCCGTGGCCTGGGCCGCAGCGGCGCTCGTCGCATCCACTGCGGCTGCCACTTCCAAGGCCGCCACCTCCGCCTGAGCGCTGGCGACGGCAGAGCCAAGCGAGCCGGCCGTCACCTCGGCGGCTTGAGCATCGGCCGTCGCCGTCGCGGCAAGGGTCATTTCCCGCACTCGCTGCGCCTCAATCGTCGCCGCGGCGGCACTGGCCGCAGCGGTGGCCGCAGTTTCTGCCGTCGCTTGCGCGACGCCGGTCTCGGCCGCGCCGGTCGCCAGCGTTTCAATCGTCCCGGCGAGGGCCACGCTTGTCGACTGCGCCGCGGTCGCCGTAGCTCCTGACTCCAAGGCCATCCGATCCGTCTGCGCCGCCGCAGCCGTCGCCGTCGCGTTCATGTCGGCCACCGCAGCGGTACTGGCTGCAGCGACCTCGGCCGCCGCCGTCGATAGCGCGGCGACTGTCGCACTCACGGCCGTGGCGGCAGCTCGTGGCGTGGCCGCCTCCGCCTCGGTCGTCGCCTGCCCCGCGCGAAGCGCCGCGACGGTTGCCAGACCACTCGTTGCCTGTGCCTCGACAGTGGCGACCGCCGCGGCGGCATCGGTGCCGCGGATCTCGGCCGATGCTTCGAGAGCGGCCTCGCGCGTGCTTTGCACCTGGGTCGTTGCCAGAGCGGAGAGGCCCGCCGCGGTCGCCTCACCCGCGACCGTAGCGAGCGAGGCGGCTTGGGCAGTGGTCGTAGCGGCGAGCGCCGCTGCGGTGTCGGCTTGGGTGGCGGCGAGTGCCGCCGCCGTGCCAGCCTCGGCGCCGGCGCTGGTCAGTTGCGCTTCTGCGGTGGCCTGATCCGCACTCAATGCCGCGATCGTCGCAGCGGCAGCGGTCGCGGGCAGGTTGGTGGGCGATGTCGGGGTCGGAACGGGACCGCGCGCGCGTCCACGGTCAGCCGCTGAGATGACCGCGGCTACCAGGGCAGTCGCCGGTTCCTCCCCCGCGTTGCGGACCCGATGCGCGACGAACGCCGGGGCCAGAATCCCTTCGTCCGTTCCGAGTTGGAACGTGGCGCGATTCGGTCCACTGACCAGGAGTGTGCTGGACTCGACGACCAGCCCGAGCGGTCCCGGATAGGCCCGCCAGTTCGTGTCGGCACCGGGCTCCCAGGTGGTGCGGGCGAGAAACAGGTAGGACGTGGGCTGCTGTTGCAGCCGGGGAACCATCGCCGTGAGGAGGACCCGAGCGGATGCATCGACCGGCGTGCCGGCCGCCACGGGCATGGTTTCCGCTTCGGCCGTCAGCCCGAACCGCAGCAGTGAGGCTGGCTCCGTCCCACGGTTGCGGAGGGTGTAGTTCGCTCCTGCTGGCAACGGCACATCGGCTCCCGGACCGTAGGTCCCCGCGATCCCTGGGAGGCCGGTCAGCATCACGCTGCCGCTTTCGACGTAGAGGAGGTGCGGTCCTCCGGCTCGTATCTCGCCAGTGGACGCGCTGGGGGCAAGCGGGAGACGATCGAGGCGCAGGATGGCCGGTCCTGCCGGGAGACGGCCGAAGACGCCGCTGCCCAGCAGCGCGAGTGTGACGCCAGCGGGGGCCTCAAAGCCCAACGCTGAGGGATCTGGGGCCGCAGGCGGGGTGCCTCCTGGAGGAGAAGGGAGCACCGCCGACGTTGGAGCGGTTTGGTTCGTCCGGGCCGCGAATGATCGTGCTGGTCCTCGGTCGGTGCCCGCGACGAGGACGAGTCCGGCGATCAGCAGGACCGACGCAAGGCGAAGCACGCGAGAGGACATCATTGTCTCCCTTCCACGCCATCATAGCCAAGGCCCAGTCCTTATAGCACGGGCTACCCGGACCGCGGAATACACCCAAACAACATCACCGGAGTCATTTCCTGATCGATGGGGAAGTGGGGGCGGTCCTCGTCGAAGGTCCCGTGACGCCCGATGCAACGTCTTCCCGATCTACCGACCCCGGGGCGTTGTCAGGAGGTTCGCAGCGTCTGTCGCTCTGAGCACGGCCACGCCTGCATGGATCAGCACTCATTGCCGCAGGACCGGGCGCAGAGAAGCCGGCCCTGTGTGAGCCTGGTGCGACGGCGAGTACTGTGGATCAGGGCTGAACCGGGTTGGCGATCAGGTGTGCGGCGGCGGGATCAATGCCGACGGTAACGGGTTGACCCGGGGACCACGGGGAGCGGTCTGGAAGGATGGGCGCGGCGGCGATCAGGCGCATGTCGGGTCCGCAGAGGACGGCGACCTCCTGACCGGCCGGTGTCAGGGATGCGTCCGCGACTAGACCGTTCAGCGCGTTCCGGCCAGCCGGCGCGGCGGCGCCGGGCGGCTGCAGCGTGACGTGGCGGGCGTGCAGGGCGAGCGTGACCTGCTGCCCGACGCGGAAGCCAGGATCGCCCGCTGCGTGGATGGCGATGCAGGGCCCGTCGCGTTCCGTCGCAACCTCCAGCCGCTGCCCGGTCACGGAAACAACGCGAACCGGAATGAGGTTGGCGACACCGAGGAACGCCGCGACGGCGACACTGGCAGGCCGAGCAAGCACGTCGGCCGGTGGCCCAAGCTGACCAACGCGACCGCCAAGCACGACGCCGAGACGATCGCCCAGGGAGAGGGCTTCAGCCTGGTCGTGGGTGACGATGATGGCGGAGGTACCGGTCGCGCGGAGCTGCGCTCTCAACTCGGGGACGAGGGTCGACCGCGTGGGGGCGTCCAGGGCGGCGAAAGGCTCGTCCAGGAGCAGGATCTCCGGGTCAGTCGCGAAGGCGCGAGCCAAGCTAACCCGCTGGGCTTCCCCCCCGGAGAGCGCCCGGGCATGCCGGTCCGCGAGGTGGCCGACGTCGAAGCGAGCCAACCAGGCGGCGGCCGTGCGCTCGGCGTCCCGGCGAGAGACTCCACGAAAGCGCAACCCGGCCGCAACGTTGGCCAGCACCCGGACATCAAAGAGGAGCGGATCCTGAAACACCACGGCAATCCTGCGGCGCAGGCGTGAGGTCGAGCGCCGGGTCGCACGCTCCCCACGGATCAGGACCTCACCCACATCCGGCCGGCGAAGCAGCGCCGCAACCTGAAGCAGGGTGCTCTTGCCGGCACCGTTGGGTCCGATCAAGGAGAGGGTTTCAGCCTCGCCAAGGTGCAACAGTGGCATCTCCAGGGCGACCCGGTCCCCGTAGCAGACCCGCACACCCCGCAACTCCAACGGCAGCGGGGAGGTTGCCCTCGGTGAGAAGCGGGCATTGCCTCGTGCCGCCGGGTCTGCCGATGCCCGGAGAGGCGGCGGGACACCTGGAGAACCAAGCACGGTGGTGTCTGCAGCAGAGGACGGGCGTGGCGTGAGACCGCGCTGAATGATGCGGGCCCTTACCATCGGCCACCCAGCCGAGACCCGTGGCTAGGGCCGGATGGGATCACTGGCGACAGCGCGGCAACCAAGGGAAGGACGGGTCTCTTCGCGCCCTTGGGGGCATCGGGGAACCTCTGGCCCCGACCGGTCGTCCGGTTCACGAGGGCCGGCGCCGCTGCTGAATCACGGTGAGAGCCAGGTTGACCGAGTAGGTGAGCGTGAGCAGGACGACTGAGAGGGCGACCGCCACCTCGAAGTTGCCCCGTCCAACCTCCAAGACGGTCGCGGTCGTGAGCACTCGCGTTTCGCCCTTGATGTTGCCGCCGACCATGATTGCAGCCCCCACCTCTGAGATCACCGCCCCGAAGCCGGCCATCACGGCGGCCAGGAGGGGCAGCCGGGCTTCGCGCAGGAGCCACCAGACCGTTTGGGCGGGCGAGGCACCGAGCGCCAGCAACTGGAGGCGAAGCCGGGGGTCGAGGGCCTGCACGGCGGCCAGTGTCAGGCCAGCCACGATCGGTGTCGCGATGGCGGCCTGGGCAACGATCATCGCGGTCGGCGTGT
>JALYMD010000794.1 GCA_030773875.1 Chloroflexota bacterium
CCTCAGAGGCGACAGACGAGGTGGAGGAGCGCACGCCGCTCTTCCGGCCCCTGACGATCGCGGAGCGACCGGAGATCGTGCGGTGCCGGGGCGGTCTCCTGGTCCAGCCGCACCACACCATCCACAACCACCCGCCGCTGGACATCCTCTTGGTTCCAGGAGGACAAGGCACGCGTCGCGAGCGCACCAACCGGACGCTGCTGGACTGGATCGCCGCCCAGGATCGCCAAACGGCCCTCACCACGAGCGTCTGCACCGGCGCCTTCTTGCTGGCCGCGAATGGGTTGCTCGACGGTTGTCGCGCGACGACCCACTGGGCAAGCATCGACTGGCTGCGAGACCACCATCCAGCGGTCGATGTCCGCGACGATCTGCGGGTGGTGGACGAAGGCCGGATCGTGACCTCCGCCGGCGTCTCGGCCGGCATCGACATGGCGCTCCACCTCGTCGGCCGCCTCCACGGCTCCACCGTCGCCACAGAGACCGCACGTCGCATGGAGTACGACTGGGCGGGGTGACGAAGACGCAAGACGCCAGTCGCTAGATGCCCGTGATCGGAGGAGCACGGTGGTAGGGCTCTGGATTCCGTGGCGAGGCACGGGCGCCGCGTGACAGAACTGTGATGAAACGGGAGCAATCCTGTCACAACTTGCGCCTACCCTATCCATGAACCGGAGCGACAGGAGCGACTCTCTCCTACCAGGCGACGCGCCAGCCTCTCCGTGGGGGCGCGCGAACCGTCGATGGTGCGACATCGATAGCGATGAGGGGGCGCCCGGTGTCGTCTCAGCGGCGGCCCGGCCCGCAACACCGACATGAGGAAAGGATCCTGCAATGCTGCTCGCGACGACGTCCCACTTGGACGGCCACCGGATCGTCCGCTACATCGGCCTCGTCAGTGGCGAGGCCATTCTCGGCGCCAACCTGTTCAAGGATGTCTTCGCCGGCGTGCGGGATATCGTTGGCGGTCGCTCCGCGGCGTACGAGCAGGAGTTGCGGCGGGCCAAGGAGATCGCCACCGAGGAGATGACGGAGCAGGCACGGGCGCTCGGGGCCAACGCCGTGATCGGTGTCGACCTCGACTACGAGACCATCGGTAAGGGCGGCGGCATGCTGATGGTCAGCGCCAGCGGCACTGCCATCGTCTACGAGTAGCAGTTCACCCTTGGCACCATCGACCAAGGGAGGGCGCGGCGCGCCGTTGTCGTCGACCGGCAGGCAGAGTTCTTTCGCGGGAAGACGGAAACGCTGCGCGATGCCGAGGCGACGTTCGGGCGCCAACACCTGAATCGAACGCGAGCACGTCCGGCCGCTTGCCGCCCTGGCAGAGTGCCGTCAGGTGCATCGCCAGGAGATCAACGACCAGAAGCTCCGCTTTGCCTTGCCGGCGGCGACATCTCGGCGCTCTGGCAGGGTGGCGAGGCATTCGGCATCGAACTGCGGCCTGGGGTGAGCACTGCTGATCGAGCGAATCGTCCGGGGGTCAGGCGGCAGCGCCGATAAGCTCCCTCATCTTGTCCCAGCGCTCTGCCGGGACGAGCCCGATCTGCGTCCCGATGGTAAGCCAATACTGCGCCACACCGAGGGTCGACCAGGCAACCGGCTTCCCGGCCTGAGCCTCCCCCTCGTGACGCCCGATGGCCTCAGCACATCCGGGTGAACAAGCGAGAAAGAGCTTGAACCAGAGCGTGCCGACGCCAGCGGGATCGGCGGCGAAGAGGACGACCGCCTCGTCATTAATGGGCCGCCAGCAGTCTAATCGGTCACAGGTCGCGACCGGGATGGCTCGCGCTTCGTCGTCAGGAACGTGTACCTCGAACCCCATGACCCTGCTCCTTCCGTCACACGGCGCGGGGGTCATCAATCTAGCAGTCCTCGCTCGCCAGCGTGTGAGATGTGCCTAGCTGGCAGAGGGCTCGTGTCGTGGGGCTCAGGCGACCGCGCCCCATCTGCGGCGCGCTCCCTCCACTAGCGGCTCACCGTAGGAAATGAGCGCAGTGTGAATGCGGGTCGGCTGGGGCGCTGCCTCTCCGTGGAGACCATCCAGGAGCGCAGCGGCTGATTTGTAAGGGGTGGCTCCAAGGCTCCGAAATCATCAGGCTGCCGGATGCTGTCAGCCGTGTTGTCAGCCTCGGAGGGTGCACGAAACGATGCCTACCTTGAGCCTTCCCGGCGTAGATGAGACACACGTGAGAGCGGAGATGGATGCCTCGGCCTGCCACAGTCCCGCTCCGCTTCTCCTCCCCGTCCCAATGCCACGCGATGCCGATTCCTCCGCGAGTGGCTGGCTTCTGATGGCGGCCCCGTCTGGGTGGAGGAACTAGATCCCACCCGGACAGCAGTACATCGTCAGCTTGCCTCCACACGCGGCCCACGAGGGGTGCGAAGCTCTCGTCCAGGCTCGGGGAGGCGAGGCTTCCTTTGTTCATCCTCAAATGAGCGGGCAAGGCGACGGCCCTGGGCCGAAGCCGAGAGGCGTCAAGTCGTGCGAATCGCTGTGGAAGCATCAGGTGTCGATAGACAGCGGATGCGTCAGGACAGCCAGACCGCTTCAGGACCTAGGCACTAGGCCATCCAGGCTTCCGGCTCTCACGCCGATGGGTTGATTTGCACCTTGAGGCCGCCGCCTTTACGAACGAGGGCGACGGCTTCCTCGAAGTCGTCGATACCGAAGGTATGGGTGACCATCTTCTCACCGGCCACGGCCCCGGCAGCAAGCACATCTACCGCCGGGCCGAAGGAGTTGTGGACGGCCATCGAGCCGAGAATCGTGATCTCCTCGTTGTAGATCTTGAAGGCGTCATAGGCGGCGGTCTCGCCCGGCGGGCAGACGCCAAACAGGAGCAGTTTCCCGCGCCGGATCACCGCGTCGATCGCCCGCTCGGCGACCTTGGTGACGCCAGTCGCTTCAATCACGTTGTCAAACCCACGCGGCGCGTGGGAGCGCACCTCGTCGAGGGACGCGCCCACCACATCGAAGCCAAACGCCGTCCGCGCGCGCTCGAGACGGCTCGGATTGATATCGAGGAGGGCGACCACGCTGGCGCCGTTGTAACGCGCAAGCTGGGCGTTGAGCAGCCCCATCGGCCCGGCTCCGTAAATGAGGTAGGTC
>JALYMD010000795.1 GCA_030773875.1 Chloroflexota bacterium
CCGCAACTGAATCTGAACGCGGCGTACACGCCTCTACCCCCTGTCATGGCCGGCAACCCCGGCGGTTTCGGGAGGGAAGAGGCGTGTACCTATGTTTTCTCCCGAATCGGCCCCCCGGCCAAAAATCGTTCGTGTTCTCGTTTACGACCCTGAGGAGATGGCCCGCCGAGGACGGCTCGGTGGGATTGCTGCTCATGCTGCCCGTAATCCTCGGGAAGCCACCGCTCCCGCCCGGCAAGCGTTCCTAGCGAGGTTCGCCGCTGCCGATGATCCCGACGCTGCTCGGCGAGCGTACTTCGCGGCGCTCGGTCGCCTCAGTGCGGAAGCACGGGCACGACGTCGTGAGGCTACGTCGACCACGGGGGGTGCCCGATGAGCGCCCTCCGGTCGACGCACGACCCTTCCCCTGAGTACCGCCGAGCCCAATGGGACCGCCTGTGGGACCGGCTGCTTGCCCCGCTCCCGGATGAGACCGGCCAGGAAGCAGGCACCGCTGCCCCGGGAGGGGAAGACGGCTGCGCCGCCGGGGGTCGGATCCCGACGGCGCGGATTGATGGGGATGGAAATGGGAACCTGAGCGACGGAGGGGCTGCGCCATGCCAGTCCTGATCCCGTCTGCTGCCCAGAGTAGCATCCCCAGCCCCGATCCAGCCCTCACGGCAACCCGGCCGGCGTTGCAGACCAACCAATTCGCCCACTGCGACTCTGCCGCCCTCAAGTCCTATCGCGCCCGCTACGAGGCGCTCGTGGCGGAGCTTGAAACCGACTCGTCCTGGTGTCCGAATCCCGAAGGCCTCCGGAACTACGCGCTGGCCATCCTGGACGAAATCACGATGCGGGAGGTGGAGCGATGAGCGCCGCCCTCGCAAGACGCCACCCTCCGTTCACCATCGCGTTTGATCCAACCGGCATCCCCGTCGACCTCACCGCCCGTCGCCAGTGGGTCTGCTGGCGATGGGAGTGGCGTGAGGATCGCCAGCAGCCCGAGAAGTCAAAGTGGACGAAAATCCCCGTCGACCCCCTAACCGGGCGCAACGCCAGCACGAAGAACTCCGCAACGTGGGGCTCTTTTGACGATGCGGTGCGGTGTTGCGAGCAACGCAGCGACATCGCCGGCGTGGGTTTCGTGTTCACAGACGCCGACCCGTTCGTCGGCATCGATCAGGACAAAGTCCGGAATTCGGACACGGATGACATCACCCCGGAGGCGGCAGCGCTCGTCAACCGCCTGGATTCCTACACCGAGCCGAGCGTCAGCGGGACTGGCCTCCACACGATTGTGCGGGGGAAGTTGCCGCGCGAGCGGCGTCGGCGGGACCAGATTGAGGTTTATGAGACCGGCCGGTTCTTCGCGTTCACGGGCCGGCCGTTACCGGGACACACGGAGATCGCGGATCGGCACGATGTCCTGGCGGCGTGGCATCGGGAGATGTTCCCGCCCAAGTCGGCTCCATCGAGACGGCGCACGCCATCCGCCGTTGGGAAACTCCCACTGGACGATGAAACGGTCCTGGCCGCAGTGCGAAGCAGACCGGAGGTCGTCCAGCTCTACGACCACGGCGATCTCACTGCCTACGGTGGTGACGATAGCGGCGGAGACTTGGCCCTCTGCAATTACCTGGTTTCGTCGGGGGCCAGGGATGCGGATCAGGTAGATCGCCTGTTCCGAGGGTCGGCGCTGATGCGGGACAAGTGGGACGTGATCAACCACGCCGATGGCCGCACCTACGGACAAGGCACGGTGGACAAGGCCCTTGAGGATGTCGTTCCCGCTGTCTCGTCATTTCGCTTGACCCCGGCTCCCGACCCGGAAATGACCTGCGAGGCCCATGTCGGGGCACTTGAGGCGCGTGTCGCGGAATTGGAAGCGCAGCTGGCGGTAGCCGAAGCACGAGGGGACAAGCTGTCGAAGCTCCAGTCCCTGGAAAGCCGCATCCTGGCAAACAAGGGACTGGGGCAGGCTCGCCTGACCGGCGTGGCGTTGAGCCGGTTCTTCGCCTGCCAGGAGGCTAGGGACGGTGCGCCGATCACGAAACCAGTGCCGGTCCTCCTTGGAGCCCTTGGTGACCTGGCCGGCGTAAGCGCCGACGCCGTCGGCGATCACATCAAGGATTTGGTGAAAGCCGGTCTGGTGCGAAAGGAATCCCGCCTCGTCCCCGGCTACCTCGACCCCGAGACCGGGGAAATGGTGCCCACCAAGCGAGAGGTGTCGCTGGCTCCGACAGCGGGCAGTGCGGTGAGGTTCGCCGAAGCCCTCGCGTCGTACCAGCCCACAGATGTCAACTGTTCGAAGTGGGGCGGCGTTCGGGTGCCGCGCTGCCCGGCTCATCCCAACGCCGAGGTGATTCGCACAACCCGGCACGAATGCGGCGAGTGCGGGGCGGTGTTGCGTGAAGAGCGGGAGAGAGCAGAGCCGGCAACCTTGCCAGTTGAGGAGGATCAGGCTAACACGCCGACTGAGACGGTCGCGGTCGGGGCAGTGGTCGTGAACCCGGACGCCTCGGTGCCGGACGCGAAAGACAAGGGGGTGAAGCCGCAAGATGCCCCAACTACGTCTAAATCCACAGGGGTAGTGTGGGGGCAAGATGCCGGTTCACCCCCGCCACCCGAAGCTTCGCCACCCGTTACCTCGTGGGTCGGTCGCGTCAAAGCGGCGGGTGAACCAGGGTGGGATCGATGGACCCGGTTGTGATCGGGGCCAGCGACCGCCTCGGTCGCGATGACACCACCCTCCCCCCGATCCACGCCCCACCGTGGAATGTGGACCAGGACAGCGATCACGGGGCGGCACGGTGCCGGACCGTGTTGGATGACGATCACGGCGACAGGAGTAAGTGATGACATTTCGGGATTACAGCCGACTGCACCCCGATGCGGCGAAGCGGCTGAAAGAGCAGGACGAGGCCCGTGAGCGAGAGTTGGCGGAACGGGCCAAGATCAACGAGGAGGCACGGCAACGGCGGCTGGCGGCGGAGGAGGCGGCGCGTCAGGCTGACCGGGAGCGGGTCGAGCAGCGGGAGCTTGGGCGCATCACCGATCAATTGCGGCGGGATTTCCTCCGCAACCCCGGTGCGACCGAGGTTGACTTCCAGCGGGTCTTACCCCGCCTGTTGGAGGAGCACTGGATCCGAGAGACCGTGGGTCGGCAGGAGCGCATCAAGGCGGGCTTGAAGGCGAAGGGGTGGTACGACACCTAGACCAACGTGGGAGGGGCGGTCAACATCATCGCCCCTCCGCCTCTTCCTGCTCCCAGCGCCGTTCTTCCAGCCATCGCCGGCCGGCCTCATGCACCCACCACTGTGATCGCAGGGCCGCCACATCTCGGCTGACGGTGGCTTGGCTCACCCCCAACTCCTCCGCAATCCGGGCCTGCTCTCCCCGCCCGAATCCACGTTCCCGGATCAACGCCGCCACCCGTGCCCGGCGCTCCATCTGAGCAAATCGCCGCCGGGCATTGTGCGCCCGTCGGCCTCCGGCTCGCCTGGCCACCGACGCGGCATCCGTCGCTGCCCGCCATCGTTCCCGTCCTGCCATGATGCCCCCCCCGTTCTTGCTCGCTTATGGATGATCTCCGTCGAGGGTAGCTCGGCCGGGGATTTCCAGCTTTCTAAACGGGGAGAGAGGACGGATTAATGTTTGACACCCGTGAGTGACGCGGATGCGCTTTCAAGTGGAAGGGG
>JALYMD010000796.1 GCA_030773875.1 Chloroflexota bacterium
GGGCCTCCCGGGCGAGATCGTCCTTGCCGGCGGCAACGGCGCGCTGGGCCTTCTGGCCCCACTCCGCGGAGAGCTGGCGCGTCTCGTTCAGGTCGGCTTCGAGTTCCTTCTCCTGGGCGATCATGGCCGCGACCTGGGAGCGAGCGGTCATCATGTTGGACTGCATGTCGCGCAGGATCTGGTCGATCATCTTCTCCGGATCTTCCGCGCCGTCGATGAGGTCGTTGACGTTTGCCCGGATCAAACGGGAGAGTCGATCCATGATGGCCATCGGTTGCGCTCCTCTCAGTGCTGAACGTCTGATCCTACCCACCGGCGCTCGCGCGGTGGTGCCGGCCGCGCTCCGGCCGTGATGTGTCTTGCCCTGGTCGGGTCTACCTCCCACCTCCCGCTCTGGGGAAGGCCTCCACGTCGCCGGGATGCACTTGCCGCCCGACGAGAACCTGACGCTCGTTGCCCCAGTCCAGAACGAGGGCGTGCTGATCGGGATCGTCTTGTCTCGCTAAGAAGGTGAAGGTGACCCGTCGCTCGCCAGAGCTACCGCCTGATCCGATCAGTTCGCCACGACCGCTGCCGCTGTTGATCTGCTGGAACGGCGCGGTCCCGATGGTCGGTGTGGGCAGCGCTGCAAACGGTTCCTTCGTGGCGGAAAGCTGGGCCAATGGGGCCTGCTTGGCAGACCGAACGAGGAGCCATTGATCCGGCGAGGTGGCCTGGAGGCGGTGCAGTCGAAAGGAGGCATCCCCGGCTCGTACGTCGATCTGGGCATCGATCAGGTGGTCATCGCCGAGGATCGAAACCGCGTCGCCCTGGCGGAGATCGAACGCGGGGGAGGGGGTGACCGTGGCCTGAGGCTGCAGAACTTCAAGCACGCTTGCCTCCGGGGCCGGCTCGGCGGTCTCGACGACCTGATCCCGGAGATCGAGGCGGGCGAGGATTGTGTGGACCTTTGCCTCGCCGGCCCGGGCAGGGGATTTCAAATCGCCATCGGCGACGAGGGCAGCTTCCAGCCCCTCGATCGGGTCGTTCAGCTCCTCGACGCCCGACAGCAGGGCTTCGTCAAACTGCCGAAGTTGATCAAGAGCGGCGGCATCGACATCCCGGTCGGAGAAAAGGCCGCCATAGCCGTAGGTGGCGGTGCGGATCCGGTCGCAGAGGTGGCGGATGCGGCGGGCGAAGGCGTCGACGGGGCCGACATCTTGGATCCGCCGTTGCGCGGCGAGGTCGCGCGCGACCCGCTCGACCCGGTCGGCCTGGGCACCAAACGCCGTGACGAGGTGGTCGCGGACGCGGCGATCGGCGTCCCGGCGGTCCTCCTTGGCGCGGTAGCCGCGGTAACCGGGCACGCGATCCAGGAGCGCGCGAACTTGCCGTTCTAGTTGCGCTTCATCTCTCATGCGCTTCTCCTCAACGCCGCCCCGGGCACCTGCCACATTAGAGGAAAATCTCAGCCCCACAGTATGGACATTTGATGAGTCCCTTCCCGGCTAGTTCGAGTTGACCGCCGCAATTGGGGCAGGTCTGGCGGCCCTGGAGTTCGCGCGCCTGGACGGAGTAGAGCGTTCCCTTGCCCCAGTCGACGTACCCGCTAAAGAGACCTCGACCGACAAGATCATAGAGATCTCGCTGGACCTTGTCGCGGGTGGATTTCATCTCGAGCACAAGGTCCGAAATGGCGACTTGGCCGCGCGTTGTGACGATATCAAGGAGCCGGCGCTGCTCCTGGACTCGAGCCAGATCCTTCGCCTCCGCTTGCCCCCGGACGAGGAAGTAGGTGCCACCGGCAAGCAGCGGCAGGATCAAGAAGCCGAAGAGCAGGATGAAGCCGAAGATGGCGCCGCTACTCCGGGTCGTGTCCTCCCGTACGCCCTGTACGAGCCAAGCGACGATCCCAATCCCGAGCACGGCCCCGATGACGAGGAGCAGGATTCCGACGAGCCGGCCCGAGGCCGCCATCCGTTGCACCCTCCGAACGTGTGTCTTATCTCCACGTCACGCGGTCCGCCGCGCGCTGAGCACTAACGATCACCGATCTCTGCGGACCCGGCCCGAATCTGCACGCCGCGTGCCACCCCAATGTAGCGTGGGATTGACGTCGAAGGGGTTTCTCGCCGGCAACCCGGGCGTGCCGGTCGGATGCTGACTATGGGGCGTTCGGAGGCAGCAGGTCGCGGAGGATGGCGAGGGTGTGAGCGGCGGTGCGGTCCCAGGAGAAGCGTGCGGCATGGGCGCGGCCCTCGGCGGAGAGGCGACGGCGGAGAGCAGGGTCGGTGAGCACGCGAACGAGGGCTGCGCCGATCGCCCGCTCATCCGTGGGGTCGACGATCAGGGCAGCGTTGGCAACGACTTCCGGTAGCGCGCCCCGGTCGCTGACAACTGTTGGGACACCGCAGGCCATCGCTTCCAAGGCGGGCAGGCCGAACCCCTCATAGAGGGAGGGGAAGCAGAAGGCGTCCGCGCCCGCGTAGAGGGCAGGGAGATCCGCCGGGGCGACGTAGCCGGCCCAATGGACGAGATCGGCCATCCCACTCGCCTTCACCTCGCGATCGACCGTCTCTGCGAGCCAGCCTCGCTTACCGGCGACGACAAGGTGGTGCGGGAGACCGGACTCGCGGACGAGGCGCATGGCCCTGGTGAGACGGCCAAGATTTTTCCGCGGCTGGATGGTGCCGACCCCGAGGACGTAGCGGGCAGGGAGGCTGAGGCGTGCTTTCAGGTCCGCGACGACCTCACTTGATGTCGGGCGGAACTCCTCGCCGACGCCGTGGTGGATGACGTGGAGCTTTACCTCCGGGACGCCGTAGGCCTGGACGAGTGCCTGCTGGGTGGCGGCAGAGATCGCGATGACGCGACGGGCGGCGTGGACGCTCCAGCGGGTGCTGAGGTGGAGGTGGCGGCGCGTCGCTGGGGGATGGCTCTCGGGTTCGTGAAGGTAGCCAAGGTCGTGAATGGTGACGACAGAAGGAGGATGGACGAGCGGCACCACGTGGGCCGGCACGAAGAGGATATCCGGGGATCGGCGGACCATCTCCCACGAGAGACGGACATGCGTCCAGAGCCGCGGGAATGGGATCTGGATCGGGTCATATGGCGCGCCCGCCTCAACCGGTAGATCACGGCTGTTGAGGTAGAGGCGAACCGTCTCGCCGGCTAGGTGGGGTGGGAGGTGGCGGAGCAGTTGGGCGGTGTAGGTCTCAGTACCTGTGCGCTGGCCGACCGAGAGCCGGCTCGCGTCGATGCCGATGACCGGCGAGCGGCGCATCCTGGGCGGTGCTAGGGAGTGAGGGGAGACGGCGCCATCGCGAAGAGGAACTCCCCCCGGCAGGCGAGTTCGCCGTCCACAGTGGCCGTGCCGGTGGCAGTGCCGACGCTGCGACGGACCTGACCCAGCTCGACCTCGAGGCGGAGGGTGTCCCCCGGCTTGACCTGGCGCTTGAACCGGACGTTGTCGATGCCCGCGAAGAGGCCGAGTTTGCCGGCGTGCTCCTCCAGGACCAGGAGGGCGATCGCGGCGACCTGCGCCATCGCCTCAACGATGAGGACACCGGGCATGACGGGGTAGTCGGGAAAGTGGCCCTGGAAGAACCCGTCTCCCAAGGTGACGTTCTTAATGCCCACGGCGCGGCGGCCTGGCTCCAGTTCCGTCACCCGGTCGACCAGGAGGAAGGGATAGCGATGGGGGATGATCCGCTGGATCGCCGCCGCATCCAGGGGTGCAACGGGTGGGCCCTCCGCCACTGCTAACTCCTTCCTCGTGAGATCCGCGGTCCGTGCTGTTTCGGGGCGACCCGATCCGATTGGCGATAATGGCGCCCGATAGGCGCGGCGCGAGTCTACGGGTGGTCCGCGAGGGTGTCAACGCGACCGGGCGGGGTGACGTTAAGGAGAAGCGATCGTGGGACGGACGGCGGCCCGGCAGGCGGAGCGAATCGCGGTGGTCGGCTCCGGCGCCTGGGGCACAACTCTGGCGCTTGTCGCGACGCGAGCCCGGCACGAGGTTTCCCTCTATGTTCGAAACCCTGATGAGGCCCATACGATCCAGCGCACCCGCCGCAACGAGCGTTACCTACCCCAAACCGAGCTTCCCGCCGCTGTCGACGTGACGGCGGATCTTGCCGCCGCTTGTCGGGACGCTACGCTGATCCTGCTTGTCGTCCCGAGTCAGACGGTTCGCCAGAACGCCCGGGCCTTGGCGCCATTGGTCGGCAACGCCGTGGTAGTGAGTGCGGCAAAGGGGTTGGAGCGGGAGTCCTTAAAACGGATGTCCGAGGTGGTGGAAGAGGAGCTGGGCAAGGCAGCGGTCGCAGGGGTTTGCGCGCTCTCCGGGCCGAATTTGGCGAGGGAGATTGCCGCTGGGAAGCCGGCGACCTCGGTGGTGGCGAGCCGGGATCTGGCAGCCGCTGAGCGGGCTCGCGATCTCCTGATGAGCCCGCAGTTCCGCTGTTACACGAATGAGGATGTCATTGGGGT
>JALYMD010000797.1 GCA_030773875.1 Chloroflexota bacterium
CTACGACGACGTGGAGGCCGTCTTCGGTCGGGAGCCGATCCAGGTCGGGACGTCGTACGAGGTCGAAGGCTTGCGCAGCGCAGCGTCGCCGCGGCAATTGCGCGCCGCTGGCGTCGAGTATCCGGACTATGTGCGGGACCGTTACCTGCAACTCCCGACGACGATCACAGACCGGACACGGGACCTCGCGGCGGCGTTGGCGGAGGGGCAGGACACGCCTTTCGATGTCGCGGTGTCGATCCAGAACCATGTGCGAACGCGCATTGCCTATGAGGAGAAGATCAAGGCGCCGCCTGACGATCAGGACGCGGTCGACTACGTGCTCTTCGACAGTAAGCAGGGGTACTGCGAGTACTACGCGTCGGCCATGGCCGTGATGCTGCGATCGCTCGACATCCCGGCCAGGGTTGCCGTGGGCTTCTATCCCGTGGCGCAGGATGACGGTACAGGGTCCTATGTTTATCGGGAACGGAATGCCCATGCCTGGGTGGAGGTCTACTTCCCCAAGTACGGCTGGGTTCCGTTCGAGCCAACGGCTTCCCGGCCGCCCATCGAGTTCGGGGCAGATCGGCCGCAGATCACGGCCGATGGGCTGCCAACACCCACGCCGATCCCAACGCCTGCCGCGACACCCATCGTCGAGGGTGAGCCAACGCCGGTGCCGTCCGCCGCAACCGCATCCGGGGAGCAGCCCTCGCTGTTGGAGCGATCGCAGAACAATGTTGGTCTCCTCTCGTGGTTGGTGGTCTTGGTCCTGGCGTTGCTAGCGCTGGCGACGGTAGGGGCTTGGCGGTGGGGCCTGCGTGGACTAAGCCCGGCTGCTTCCCTCTACGCCCGCGCCGTGCGGGTGGGACGATGGCTCGGGGTGAGACCTACACCGGCGATGACACCGGCGGAGTACGCGGCGGAGATAGGACGTGCCGTGCCGGCCGCCCGGACGCCAGCCCAACTCGTAGCGGATCTCTACGCGGCAGAGCGGTACGGTGGTGCTTCGCTCCCGCCGGATTCGGAGGGGCAGTCGGCCTGGCGGCAGTTGCGACGAGCCCTGCTGCGGTCGAAGCTCATGCGGCGGCGGACGTGAGCGGGCTGTGAGGTTGCGGGGGGACGAGGTGCCAGGTGGGGACGCGCGAGGCGGGGTCCTGGTTGGTGGAGCGATCAACACGGATCTGGTCGCGCGGACGAAGCGCGCACCGGAGGCAGGGGAGACGGTCACGGGGTCCGACTTTAACGTCTTCGGCGGCGGCAAGGGCGCAAACCAGACCGTGGCGTGCGCCCGCTCCGGAGTCCTGACCGCCATCATTGGAGCGGTGGGGCGGGATGATTTCGGGCGTCAGCGACTCGCGGACCTGCAGCGCGAGGGCGTAGACGTGGCCTCGGTAGCCATCGACGCTTCGTCGGCATCTGGCGTTGCGCTGATTGCCGTGGAGGAGAGCGGGCAGAACCGAATCCTGTATGTCCCTGGAGCTACCCTGTCGGTGACACCGGAACAAGCGGTGTCGGCCTATGAGCGGGTGCGACCGGTCGTTGTGCTGACGACTCTAGAACTGCCCCTTCCGACGCTTGAGCGTCTCTACCTGCAGGCGAGAGAAGCCGGCGCACTGACGATGCTGAACGCGACGCCGGAGCCAGAGGAGGGACGGTCGCAGGTGCGGCTGGCGGACGTGCTCGTGGTCAACGAGACCGAGGCGCTGAGCGTCGTGGGGCAACGCGGCGGAAATCCCGATTGGGCAGAGGTGGCGGCATCTCTGGCCGCGCTCGGCCCGCGATGCGTCGTGATCACGCTTGGCGCGGCCGGTGCCGTCGTACGAGATGGGCAGCGCGTGGAGCGGATCAGTGCGCCCGCAGTCGAGGTGGTGGACACCACGGGGGCAGGGGATGCCTTCTGCGGGGCCATGGCGGCGCGTCTTGCTGAGGGCTCCGAGGCTATCGAGGCTGCCCGTCTGGGTATCTTAGCCGGGTCGCTCGCGGTGACACAAGCAGGGGCGCAGCCATCGATGCCGCGTCGGGAGGAGATCGACCAGTTGGCGCAGAGAACAGCGTAGGCGCCAAAGTCTGGACAGTGCGACGGCCGCGGCTCGTTGCCCCCAGGGGCGTCCGGAGGAGTGCGTGCCTGCCCAACGAGGGCTGGTCCGCCTATTCCGCCCGCTCTCTTGATCGGTAATGCTCCTCAGCCAAGAACCGCGATAGCGGGTCCGCACCCTGGCGCACCGCCCCGCCCCCTGGCCAGCGACAGCCATTCCTTGCTGCCCGTGGCCGCCCAGACACAGCGTTCCCCGACGCCGCCGAGGACAATTTAGGTATGATTCAGTTCTAGCCTTGCTTGTGCATCGATCAAGTCTACCCGCGGAGGGAGTGATGTATCGGGTTCTCTTGTTCCCGCTCCTAAGTCTGCTCCTACTGATGGTTAATGTCCCTCGCCCGACAATGGCCCAAGATCCCGGGGCCGATGCGGCGCAGGCCGCCGTGGAATTATCCCGCCTCGAAGCCGAAGGCGATTACGAAGCTCTCTACGATCGGATGCACCCCGACGCGCAAGCAGTAGTCCCCCGTGAGACTGTTGTCGGTTGGTACGAAGCGGAGTCTGCTCCCCTTGGCCCGGGCGTGATTACCGTGCTCTCGGTGCGCTTCATCGACTGGACCTGGGCAGTCACTGGAGCGACCTATCCGGGCACCGCCGAGGTGACGTTCTCCCAGCCCTACGCCAATGGAACTGTGACGGAGGGTGTCCTTCGTCTGGTTGAAAGCGGCGGCGAATGGCAGTGGTTTTTTGGCCGCGACCGGGCCTTCGTAGAGGCTCAAATCGCCCGCTTCGGTGGAGAGCCGGAGCCACCGGCACCACCGGACGCTGCTGCACCGCAGGCTTCGACAGAGGAGCCGATCGTCGGCAACACGTACACGAGCCCGCAGATAGGCTACCGCATCATGTGGCAAGCACCATGGGAGCCTGGTGCGACGGCGTCGGAGGCGAACGATCGCGACGATTTTCGCCTCACTGCCAAGGATGTCTACCTCGACTACCGGGGCCTCTTCACCAACCTCAGCCAGGAGGATGCGCTGAACGCATACGGAGAGGAGCGGCGCTTGAGCACGCCAGGAGCAACCATCGAGGTCGCCGACACGGAGGCTGCTGAACCCGACACGCTATTGGTTAGATATTCCAAGGCTGATCGCACGGCCATGGTGGAAACGATCACCGTTCGATCCCTTGTTCCCGGCGAGGCGGTACTACTGCGCGTATTCGGGGCTCCCGAGGATCAGACAGATACGGAAGAGACGGCGGAGTTGGTGGATCTCGTCACGGAGGAGTTGCCTGGCGAGGCTGAAGCTCAACCGGTCACACCCACACCGACGCCGGGTCCCGATACGACCGACTGCTCCGACATTGAGCGCTGGTGGTCCGAGACGGCCGAGCGAAGGAGGGAGGCCGAAGCGTTGATGATTCTTCTCGGTCAGGTAGGTCCAAAGTCGGTCCAGTCCCCGCAAATCAGCGCCAGCTTTGCGTTGCGCTTCG
>JALYMD010000798.1 GCA_030773875.1 Chloroflexota bacterium
GCACGGCACGGCCTCCCTGCTCCAGGCCGTGGCCAGGCTGCTGGGTGACGCTCGTGACGGGGCCTCGACACCGCATCTGCTGATCGTGGGCGAAGGCCCGGAGCGCCCGGCGCTAGAAGCCCTAGCCTCGGACCTTGGCATCGGACCCTCCACGACGTTCACCGGAGCCATCCCGCACGAGGAGGTCCCCGGTTACCTGGCCGCCATGGACATCGCGGTGGCTCCGTACGATGAACGGACCGATTTCTACTTCTCACCGCTGAAGCTGTTCGAGTACATGGCTGCTAGCCGCCCGGTCGTGGCTGCCGACATCGGCCAGATCCGCGACTGCGTCAGGCACGGCGAGACAGGCCTGCTCTATCCTCCTGGTGACGTGGTCGGCCTCGCGGATGCGCTGGCCGTGCTGATTGACGACTCCCAGCTCGCCGCCACGATCGGGCGAGCTGGCCAGGAGGGTGTCCAGGCACACCACACCTGGGAGGGCAACGCCCGTGCGGTGGCGGCGGTCGCTTCGGCGTTGCCTGGCCCGGCGGGAAAGGAACGATAGGATGGTCACGCCGATCGACGTTTTGCGGAACCAGGCGCGCGGGGTCCGGGCTTCGGCCACGGCGATGCGCCGGTTCCGTGGCGAAATCTCCGGCCACTGGGCCACGCTGCTCGGGGCCGTGCTCTGCGCGATGGGTTACACCGCGATGCGCATCGCGGAGCCCTGGCCGCTCAAGTTCATCTTCGACAACGTCCTGACTGGGCAGCCGCTGGAGACGCCGTTCCCATGGCTCAACGGGGTGCTCGCCGGCTCGCGGACGCGGATCCTCCTGGCGGCCACCCTGGCGCTTCTCATGCTGGCGGCGCTGCGGGGCGTGTTCTACTACTACCAGACCTACCTCACGTCTCGGGTGGGGCAGGCGATCGTCCTCAACGTCCGCCGGAAGCTCTTCGCCCATATCCAGCGCCTCTCGGTCCGGTTTCACCACGAGAGCAGCACCGGCGACCTGCTGACGCGGCTGACGGGCGACATTAACAACCTACGGGAGTTGCTCGTCGCCTCCGCGGTGCCGCTGGTGTCCGAGACCGTGATCCTGGTCGGGTTCGTGGGCGTGATGTTCGCCATGAACTGGCGGCTGGCCCTGCTGGCGATCGTCACGATTCCGCTCATCTTCGGGCTCGTGCGCAGCTACTCGAGCCGGATCCGGCAGGCCACCCGCGAGCAACGGCGCCGGGAAGGCGAGCTGGCCTCCCGACTTCAGGAAGCACTGACTGGGATCCAGGTCGTCCAGCTGCTCGCCCGCGAGCCGGAGGAGGACGCGCGACTGCGCGACCTCAACCAGCGCAGCCTCGACAGCGGTCTCCAGGCCTCGCGCCTGGGAGCGAAGCTGAACCAGGGCGTCGAGCTCTCGGTGGCGCTGGGGATGGCGGCGACCCTCTGGTTCGGCACCACCGAGGTGATCGCGGGTCGGCTGACACCGGGAGAGCTGATCGTCTTCGTGACCTACATGCAGAGCTTTTACCGGCCCTTGCGGCGCATCTCCCGCTTCACCGAGCGCGCCAGCAAGGCCAGCTCGTGCGTCGAGCGGATCACCGAGGTGCTGGACCAGGAACCCGACGTGCGAGGCGGGCCGGTGGAGGCTCCACGGTTCCGTGGCGAGATCCGCTTCAAGGACGTGGGGTTCTCCTACGCCGACGGCGGGTCGGTCCTGAGGGACATCGACCTGACGATCGCACCGGGTCAGACGGTCGCGCTGGTCGGACCGTCGGGCGCGGGCAAGTCGACCCTGATCGGCATGATTCCGCGCCTCCACGACGCCACCCGCGGGACGATCGAGATCGACGGACGGGACGTGCGAGAGTTCACCCTCGAGTCGCTGCGGGACGGGATCGCGGTGGTGCCGCAGGACGGGATGCTCTTCAAGGGCACCATCCGAGAGAACATCGCTTACGGCAAGCTCGACGCGACCGACGCCGAGATCGAAGCGGCGGCGCGCGCGGCGAGGATCCACGACCACATCGCCTCGCTGCCGGAAGGCTACGAGACGGTCATTGGGGAGCGCGGAGTCTCCCTCTCCGGCGGCCAGCGCCAGCGGTTGGCAATCGCGCGCGCCATCGTGAAGGACGCGCCGATCGTCCTCCTGGACGAGCCGACCACCGGCCTCGACGCTGCGGCGGAGCGGTTGGTGATGGAGGCGTTCGACCACCTTCTTCGCGGCCGGACGGCGGTCGTGATCGCCCACCGGCTGGCGACCATTCGCCGCGCCGACCTCATTGTGGTGGTCGAGAACGGCCGCATCGTGGAGCGAGGCAGCCACGCGGAACTGTTCGGCCTTGGTGGTCGCTACCGCGTGCTGCACGACCTGCAGTTCGCCGGCTCCTCGGCTGTGACTCCAGCGGCCGAGGAGCCCGCGCTGGCGGCGGTCTCTTGATGATTCCCTGTCCGCCCCAAGACGCCACGCTCCCCGGGCTCGGAACGGCGCTGGACGGCGGCGCCGTTGCCGATCTGCTGACCCGGAACCTGCCAGACGACCTGCCCGGCAGGGTAGGGATCGACGCGTGCCGTCCTTGCTACATCCGATACAAGCAGGGGACGAACGCGACGATCCAATACGACCTGCGACTGCTGGACCGGGGCTCGGGCGAAGTGTTCCAAGCACCCGCCCACCTTCGTCTGTTTGCCGACGACCGTGCCGCCCGCTTGTGGGCGAAGCCGCGGCTCCACGCCCTGGTTGAGCGTGCCCGCCGGTTGCACCAAACGCCCCTGGCCGCCAGCGCGGTCCCGATGCCCGAGTTGGCCGCCATCGCCCAGATCTACCCGCTGGACCTCGCTCTGCCTACGTTGGTGGACGCGGCTTCCCTGGAGGTCATGAGCCAACAATGGCGGGCGACCCAGCCGCGAGGGGCCGGGCAGGACCTGGCAATCGAGGCGGTGGAGTTGGTGCGGTACAAGCCGTCCCGCAAGGCGCTGCTGCGTTACCGGCTCCGAGG
>JALYMD010000799.1 GCA_030773875.1 Chloroflexota bacterium
GTTTGGCCCCTTCAACGACCGCGTCACCGCCGAAGCCAAGGCGGGCAAGGGCTCAATCGGCGTGCTCGGTGGCCAGCACGGCGATTTCGCGGCGCTGGCGGAGCAGGGGGTGCTGACCGACCTCAGCGACCTAGCGACGGAGTTGCAGGATCGCGGCTTCATCACCCAATATCTGGAACTCGGTCGACTTGGCAGCCAGCAACTTAACTACATCCCCTGGATGCAGGCGACCTACATCATGGCGGCCCGCCGGGACGCGCTGGAGTTCCTGCCGGAGGGGGTCGACGAGGCCGCCCTCCAGACGTCGCTGACCTACGACCAGCTTGGGATGTGGGCGAAGAACATCAACGACGCGCAGGGGCCAAAGTTTGGCCTCCCGGCTGGCGAGAAGGGCCTCCTGCACCGCTTCCTGCAAGGCTACAGCTACCCGAGCTTCACCGGCGGCGTCAACACCACCTTCAAGAGCGAAGGCGCCGTTGCGATGTGGAGCTGGCTGAAGGATGTCTGGCAGTACACCAACCCGCAGTCCGTCAGTTACAGCCAGATGTCGGAGCCGTTGCTGTCGGGCGAGGTCTCGCTGGCTTGGGACCATACCGCGCGACTGATCGACGCGTTGCGCCAGAATGCCGAAGACTTCGTGACGTTCCCAGCACCGCGCGGCCCGAAGGGGCTCGGCTTCATGCCGGTCGTCGCCGGCCTGGCGATCCCGAAGACCGCGCCCGATCCGGCGGCCGCCCGCTCCCTGATCGAGCACCTGACTCGGCCGGAGGTCCAGGCAATCACGCTGCGGGAGGTTGCCTTCTTCCCCGCGATCGAGACCGAGTTACCGGAGGATCTCCCGGAAGGCACGCAGCTCGAAGCCACCGCCGTTCAGGCAACGACGACCGCTGAGGGAGCCCTGCCGTCGTTGCTGCCGGTCGGCCTCGGGGACCAGGGCGGCGCCTACAACAAGGTCTTCCTCGATTCGTTCCAGAGCATCGTCCTGGACGGCAACGAGATCCAGCAGGTCCTGGATCAGCAGGCTGCGAATCTCCAAGCCGTGCTCGATGCGACCCAGGCCTCCTGCTGGTCGCCGGACCCGGCAAGTGAGGGTGTCTGCAAGGTCGGATGACAAGAACGGAAGGAGGGGTACGGCATGCGCCGTACCCCTCCTGCTCTCCTGCCTCCTCCGTGACGCTGGGGGTCGCACATGAAGGGACAACGCCTCGGTTGGGCGCCGTATGCCCTGCTCCTGCCGTCACTGGTGTTTCTGGCCGTCTTCTTCGCCGCGCCCATGGTCCAGGCGTTCGGGCTCGCCTTTCAGAACGACGCGGGAAACTGGAGCCTTGAATCGTGGCGGACGATGTTCGCGGACGCCCAGTTCCGGGAAGCGTTGGTCACGACGCTCATCCTGATCGTGATCCTCATTCCGGTTCAGTTTGTGCTGGCGATGGCGATGGCGTTGGTGATCAACGCCCGCCTCAAGTGGTCGGGGCTCTGGCTTTACATCTACGCCATCCCGCTCGGCATCAGCGAATTGGCGGCGGGCATCATCTGGTTCGCGATCTTCACCCAGCAAGGGTGGCTCAATAGCATCCTCGAAGGGCTCGGCATCCTCGACCGGCCCTACATCTTCTTGAACTACCAGAACCCGGCCTGGCTGATCTTCGCCGTCGTCCTCGCCGAGGCGTGGCGGGCAACCTCCATCATCATGATCATCCTGGTGGCGGGGTTACAGGGCATCCCGCGTGACTTCTTCGAGGCCGCCGATGTCTTCGGCGCCACGTCCTGGCAGAAGGTCCGCCGCGTGATCCTGCCGATGCTGCGCCCGAGCGTCCAGGTCGCGCTGATCTTGCGGACGATCCTGGCCTTCCAGGCGTTCGCTGTGGTCATTGCCCTGGCCGGCGGCGGGCTGACGGTTCTCTCGTCCGAAGCCTACCGCTGGTACAGCGACTATCGGGATTCCCACGTCGCCGCGGCCTATGCCGGGTTCATCCTGATGTTGTCTGTGGTGAGCACAATCCTCTTCCTCTGGTTGCTGCCGGTGCGTGAGGAGCAGCAAGGATGACAAGCATCGCGCGAGA
>JALYMD010000800.1 GCA_030773875.1 Chloroflexota bacterium
AAAACTCCTCAATGTGACTGGCGAACGGCACCGGCAGCGCCGGCATCCCTACCGGCGTCGAGTCTAGCCTACGGTGCCTCTTGCCGCCTTGCCGAACCCCGGACGCATCATCCACCCAGCATCCTCCTGGACGATAGCGAGTTGGCCAACGGAGCCGCTGTTGGGCTGTAGTCGGACCCAGTTCGCTGGCTGGAGCGGCCCGGGCACCTCGCCCATCATCGCCGGGGTTGTCAGTGACTTGGTCATCTGGACCGCCCTGGACTCTTGTCTGAGGCAATGCTCACCTGTGCCGCGTCGTCGGTCCTTGGCGCCGGTAGCGCCCCGACTCCCGGCCCTGTTCGGTATCCTGATCGTTAGGGCGGAGACGGAACTGGCAGGTCCATCAGGGTGAGGGAAACACCAATGCGCTACGACGACGGCCGGTTCCTGGCCGGACCGAATCGTTTCGGGAGCGGCCCCGCCGCAGCGCTTCGTGTCGCGCTGGATCCTGGGGAGAGCGGGGAGGTCGTCGCTGGCCGGCTCGTCGCCGCGGCGGTCACCTCTCTGGCTTCGCAGCAGGAGTCCGGTTCCCCAATGGTTCTGGTCGTCGGGGCCCGGTCCGTCTCCCTGGGCCTCCCCTGCCCAAATCAGGCGAGGGCACGCCGCCTTCTCCGCCTGCTCGCGGCAGAACTTGGGTTTGGTGAGGTCGCCGGTGCCCTCCTTGATCCGGACGACCTCGATCCCCTACCTGACTGGAGCGAGGGCCCCCGTCCGGCACGGGTGCCCGTGGCGGCGATTACTGGCACCAACGGCAAGAGCACCACGACCCGCCTCCTTGCCCGCATCCTTCGGGAAGCCGGGTTCACGCCGGGGGTCACGACATCGGATGGCGTCTGGGTTGGGGAGCGCCAGGTGCTGGAAGGTGACTACACGGGTCCGCAGGGAGCCGAGCGGGCGCTGGCGGAGCAGGGAGTCGACATTGGGGTGCTGGAGGTTGCCCGCGGCGGCATCCTACGGAAGGGCCTCGGCGTGCCCCAGGTGGATGTCGGCGTTGTGACCAACGTGGCCCCGGATCACCTCGGGTTGGATGGTGTGGAGACGCTCGAGGAATTGGTCCATGTCAAGGGCGTCGTAGTTCGTGCTGTGCGCCCCGGCGGCACCTGTGTCCTCAATGCGGCGGATGCCGCAACCCCGCGTCTCCGTCGCCAGGCTCCCGGCCGCGTCCTGCTCTTCGCCTGCGAGCCTGATCTCGTACCCGTCCAGGAGCACCTCGCGAGGGGTGACGCAGCCCTGCTCCTTCGCGATGGGCTGATGGTCTATGCGCGTGGCGCCAATGAGGAAGCCATCCTCCCCGTGGCTGAGGTACCGGTTGCCCTCGGCGGCGCCGCGCGGCACAACATCGAGAACGCGCTCGCGGCCGCCGCCGCGGCGCTCGCGTTGGACGTGCCTCTTGACGCCGTCCGGGACGGACTGCGTGCCTTCCGATCGACCCCGGAAGAGAATCCAGGTCGCCTCAACGTGTTTCGTCACCAGGGGCGAACCGTCGTCATCGATTTCGCCCACAACGCCCACGGCCTCAGCGCGCTTCTGGATGTCGCGGATGCTCTGGTTCGCCCCGCAGGTGGCCGCGTCATTGCCGTGATCGGCACGGCTGGTGACCGGCGAGACGAGGACATCACCGCGCTGGGGGAGATCGCCGCTCGCCGCTGCGCCAATCTCGTGGTCAAGCGGACGGAGCGATACCTTCGTGGCCGCTCGCCCGACTCCTTGCTTGCCCTCTATCTCGACGGTGTTGCCCGAGCCGGTCTCGATCCCGGAAGCGTGCCAGTCGCGGCGGACGAGGTGAGCGCCACCCGGGAGGCGCTGGCGCGCTCCTCTCCCGGCGATGCCATCGTGGTCATGTGCCAGGAGCAACGCCGGGAACTGTGGGACATGCTGGACGGAGAGCCAGGGCCTCACGATGAGGATTCGGGCGAGTCGGCAAACCCGAGGGAGCCAAATCCTGTCCCGTCTGAATTGATCTGAGTTAACCCAGGCACAGTGGGAGCGCCGCGCCCGTCCAGCTTAGCGGTTGTGGAAGCTGGCGTGACACCAGTCGATGTCGCGATCGTTCCAGCCGCTGAAGATCCAATCGGGATCCAACTCGACGGAGAGGTCCGTGGATGAGCCGTCGTCCGGCGCGTCCTCCACCAGCACCGGATCGTCCTCCTTGCACCCCTTCAGCTACGCCCTGGGTAGACGCTATCACCCTGAGTTGGACTCGTGAGGATGACCTTGCCGCTGGATGACGCCCGTTTCGACGATGAGGCAGCACCGCCTAGTCACCCCTAGACGGTTGCTGGCAGCAGACCAGCCAGCCGAAACCTCATATCGCGAGACGGGCGGACGGAGCAGGCGTTGGTGAGAACTTGCGTGGCCAGAGACAGAGCTGGGCGGGTTTCGCAGCTCATGGTTGACCCTCTCCCGGCCCTCACGAAGGGCGCGGACGGAGGGCCTGGGTGAAGGCGGCAACCGTCGGAGGGGGCTCGGTTAACCGAATGCCGATCCTGGTCCTCCTCGGTGCCAACGTGCTGTCGCTCCTCGGGAACACCCTCACTGCCGTGGCCCTGCCCTGGTTTGTGCTCGTGAC
>JALYMD010000801.1 GCA_030773875.1 Chloroflexota bacterium
GCCAGCTTCCTCGCACCAGGCCGCGTACCGATCGGCCGCAGCCACCCACTCGGGCGAGTAGACCGTACGCCACACGCCGGTCTCCCCGTGGGCACCCTCCTGAGCCAGTTCAAGGATCAGGCGCTCGACGAGCGCCGGGTCAACCCGGATGTCAGCTGCCATGGACACGTCCTTTCCTTGTGGTGGGCTCGTCGAGCGGTCGTCGCCTGCTGCTTTTCGGACGAGTCATCCCGTCGAGCCTGCCACGTTGGACCGCTGTCTAGGGAGGAGGAGATGGCCGGCTCTTCTATGGTCAGGCGTTCCCTGAACAACACAGGACGGACGGGCCGCACGATCCGCGCCGCCCGAACCAACCGCTTCTGATGGTGAGGCTCGGGTCAGGTACACGCTCGTCGAGGTAGCGGTCAACGTGGGTGCGTGCCTGCAGCAACACGCTGATCCGCTGCCGGTCGCGCTGGGCGGCCGTACAAGCGCAGCTGCACTCCGGGACGGCGTCCCCTTGGTAACCCCGAGGGTAGCCCATCCATGGAACAACCAGGGGGTAGGTGTAACCGGATCAGCAAGGTAGCCGGGGGATGGTCAGGAACGAGAGATTCGGCGGAGAGGAGTTTGGTCACCGGGCGAGTCCACACCGACGGGCGCTGTGTGCACCTGGCATGTTCTCGGGCTCGCTGGGCGGCGCGCCGTGCCGCGTGCCGAAGGGATCCCCGCTCCCCACGTGCCGCTACCCGGCAGGCTACCGCTCCTTGATGGCCTCATCAAGCACAGCCCGCGCCCGCTCCACCCCTTCCCAGCCGAGCGACGCCATGTCCTTGCCCTCCAGTTCTCGGTAGACCTCGAAGAAGTGCTCGATCTCCTTCAGCAGGTGGGCCGGTAAGTCGGCAACATCCTGGTACTCGGCGAAGCGTGGCTCCCTGACGGGCGCCCCGAGCAGCTTGTGCTCTGGGCCGTGCCCGGTAGCGATCGCCAGCACGCCGAGGACCCGCACCCGGGCGAGGCAACCTGGGAAAGCCGGCTCGTCGCCCAGGACCAGGGCGTCGAGGCGCTCGCCATCGGAACCACGGGTGCTGGGAACGAAGCCGTAGCCGGCCGGGAAGTACACCGCCGCGTGGAGGGCACGGTCAAACACCATGACGTCGAGGTCCTCGTCGTACTCATACTTGGTGCGGCTGCCCCGCGGGCTCTCCACGAGCACGTTGACACTGCCGTCCGGGAGGCAGCCCGGAATCCGATCGAGCTTCATCTGTCCTACCCCCAGGATTGTTGTGGACCGTTCCACTGATCATAGTGCCCGTTGTTGCAGGCAATCCCTCACCGGGACCGATCCGGCCCGGCGGGCCGCTGCTCGGTTTAGCCCGGGCGGTCGGCCTCCCGGTGAGCCACGCTCAGGACGAGCACGTCCCGATCGTAGCCCGCGATCGCGTCCACCGGGAGCCAGTCGTTGGCTGGGGAGCCGGGCGCAGGCTTGATCAGAACAAAGGCCGGCCAGAGGGCCGTGACTCGCCCGAGTTGCACCCCATCCGCCCCGCGGACCTCCGCACCCATTGGGATGGTGGTCGCCGGAACTATGGTTGGCCGAAGGGGCACGCCTTCTGACGATGCGTCCGCGCAATCTGATGCGTCTTCACTCCCCACGGGGCAGCCTCCGCCTCTGTCCGCTCCACGATCCCCCCGCCTCCGCTCACGACCGCGGCCTCGACCCGCCCCGGTGGTTGTCCGGCCACCGGCCCCACACATGAGGAGGCACCCGCACGGGCCGCGCCATGGGAGGGTGGACCCTGACGTGGCGAAGCCCGGATTGCGGGGCGTGCAGATCCTCAACGAGCACGACCATCGGGCGATCCCGAGCGCCAGGAGGCTCGGCGACGGGTTGTCGAACCGCTACCCCCTGCTCCCGAACGGCCATGGTTCGAGTTTGGAAGGTCCGCAGCTGAGGGAGATGGAGGCGCGAAGGGGTGACGTACCGTGGTCGGCTTGGGAGGACGCGATGTTCAAGTCGGATCTGCTGGCGGGCAAGCGCCAGTGGGACGAAGCGTCCTTCTGCACGAGCCCCGAGGCGTGGCACGACCTGCACGAGGCGGCAACCGCGGAGCGGGAGCACCTGGGTGGCGTCCAGTAAGACCCTAGCATCCTGGTACCATACCGAGGAACGATCGTCCTCGACGAGTGATCGACCGAACTGGAGGGAGAGATGGACAACGGACGGTGGCTTGAGCTCATTCGAGCCATGGAGGCCCGCGGCATTGACCGTCGCACCTTCCTGCGTCTCGTCGGTGGTACAGCGGGGGCGGCGAGTCTCGCCGCTCTGCCTTCCCATACGCTCGCGGGATCGCCCAGCGAAGCACATGCTGTTCTTAGCGCGTCACTCCAGGAGCCGAAGCCCGGCGGTACCCTCGTCTACGCGCGCGACGGTGACGCGGACTCGCTTGACCCGCACAAGACCACGACCACACTGTCCTGGCAGGTCCAGGGGCAGTTATTCGACACCCTCGTCGCTTTTGACGCTAACGGGAATGTCCAGCCGAACTTGGCCAAGAGCTGGGACATCTCCGAGGACGGCACTCAGTACACCTTCCACCTCCAGGAGGGCGTCACATTCCACGACGGCACGCCGCTCAACGCGGAAGCGGTCAAGTTCACATTCGATCGCTTCGTGGCGCCTGAGACGAGCAACCCGTCGAAGGCGAGTATCGGGCCGCTCACGGCGACGGAGGTCGTCGACGAGCTCACGGCTCGGCTGACGTTCGAGGCCCCCTTCGCGCCGCTTCTGAGCTTTCTGACCGACCAGTTCGCCGGAATCGTCTCTCCTACCGCCGTCCAGCAGCACGGCAACGAGTTCGGCAACAACCCGGTCGGCAGCGGGCCCTTCAAGTTCAAGGAGTGGGTCAAGGGGGACCGGATTGTCTTGGATCGCTTCGACGGTTACAAAGGCTTCCACCCGATGTACCAGCATCAGGGACCAGCCTACCTCGACCAGGTGCTGTTCCGGGCGATGCCGGAGGAGCAGGCACGGCTGGCCGCCTTGGAGACCGGCGAGGTCACCATGGCAGAGCCTCCACTAGAGGAGGTCGAGCGGCTCCAGAACGACGACACCTTCGCCGTCCACATTGCGCCGAGCACCGGACAGCTTGTCTTCTTTGAGTTCGCCCTGCATCGCCCGCCGTTCGACGACGAGCGCGTCCGAAAGGCGGTCGGCTTTGGGGTGGACCGGGAGGCAATCGTCGACATCGCCCTCAACGGCCTCGTCCAGCCAGTCCAGTGCACGGTCGGCCCAGGCATCCTTGGCGGTGAATCGGCCGTCTGTGGCGAAGCGGGCTTCACCTACGACCCGGAACAGGCGAAGGCGTTGCTCAAGGAAGCCGGGTACGGCGACAAGCCACTGGCCGTCACGCTGGCGACTTGGACCGGGGGCAACCGCGAGGACGTGGCTCAGCTCATCCAGAATCAGCTCAACCAGGTCGGCTTCGACGTCAAGCTCGAGACGATGGACATCGGGACGCTCAACGCCCGGGTCAAGCAGGAGAACACGACCCCGGAAGGCGCCGGGTTCTTCGACATGATGGGCTGGGCGTGGTTCGATCCCGACATCCTCTACGCGCTCTTCCACTCCCCCGGATGGGTCGAGGGCTACAGCGACCCCGAGTTGGACAAGATGCTGGAGGATCAGCGGCGGACGACTGACCGCGAGGAGCGCTTGGCGAAGGTGGACGCGATCCAGCGCTTCATCCTGGAGCGCGCGGCCATGGTTCCGCTCTACTCCCCCGGCTGGAACTGGATCCTCGCAGCTCAGAGCAAAATGCAGGGCTTCCAGTTCGCCCCGTTCAACCGGGCGCTCCTCTACGATGTCTACCTCGCTGAGTAGGGCAGCAGCGTGGGAACGTACATCGTCAGGAGAGTTCTGGCCGGGCTGCTAACGCTTTGGACCGTCACCATGGTGGTCAGCCTTCTCATCCACTTGGTGCCCGGCGATCCGGTTCGGATCATGTACGCTCAGTCTCAGGCGACCGGGCCGGAGCAGATCGAGGCCAAGCGACACGAGCTTGGCCTCGATCGACCGGTCTATGTCCAGTACGTTACGTACATGGGCAAGGTGCTGCGCGGTGACCTAGGCAAGACCATCCGGGGGGAGCAGCCGGTGCTGGATTTGCTCATGCTGCGACTACCCAACACCGCGATGCTAGCGTTCGCGGGCTTGTTGGTGGCGATCGTCGTCGGTGGGACCCTCGGTTTCCTATCGGCGTACTTTCGGGGCAGCTGGTTCGACACAGCAGCGATGGGTCTGGCGATCGGAGGGATCGCCGTGCCTAGCTTCTGGCTCGGGTTGCTCCTGATGTTCTTCTTTTCGGTGCGCCTCGGATGGCTTCCGGTTGGCGGGACCGGGTTACGCAGTCTCGCCCTGCCTGCGCTTACCCTTGGCTTGGTGAGCGCTGCCGTGATTGCTCGGCTGATGCGCTCAAGCATGCTTGATGTCCTCAGCCAGGACTACATGCGGACGGCTCGCGCCAAGGGGCTCGCCGAGCGGAATGTCCTCGCGGGTCACGCGCTGAAGAACAGCCTTATCCCGATCGTGACGATGCTCGGCCTCCAGATCACCTACATGCTCGGCGGAGCTGTGGTCGTGGAGAACGTCTTTGCCTGGAACGGGGTGGGGCGCCTCGCCGTCCAGGCGATCCTCCAGCGGGACTTCCCGCTCATTCAGGGGTTCGTCCTGATGCTAGCGGTGATCGTGATTAGCGTGTCGTTAGCCGTCGATGTCCTCTACGCGGTCATCGACCCCCGGATCCGGTACGGGGCCTAGGGTATGGGGAAACAAGGATGGTCGCTGGCGCGCTGACGGCCAACGCCCCGGGCACGGCGGCGAGCGAGCACCGCAGTGAGTGGGCCCGGATCGCCGCGTCGGTGAGGCGCAACCGTGGAGCGATGATTGGTCTCGCGATCACCTTGTTGCTGGTCGCCGTGGGTCTCTTGGCCCCGGTGCTCAGCCCCTATGACCCCACCGGCATGGGCGTGGGCAAGCGGCTCGAGGCTCCGTCGTCTACGCACCTGTTTGGTACGGACAAGTTCGGCCGCGACCTGTTCAGCCGAGTCGTCGCCGGAACCCGCCTTACGCTGTTCATCGGCGCGGTCGCCGTCGGCATCTCTTGCACGGTCGGGTCGCTCCTGGGACTTCTGTCCGGCTACTTCGGGGGTTGGGCAGACAACGTGATCATGCGTCTCGTCGACGTGATGTTCAGCTTCCCCGACATCCTTATTGCGCTTTCTGTCGTGGCCTTGCTCGGGCCTAGCCTGCGGAATGCCGTCATCGCGGTCGGGATCAGCGCCATCCCGTGGTACGCTCGCCTGATCCGCGGCACGGTCCTCGTCGAGCAGCAGAAGCAGTACTTCGAGGCGGCCCAGTCGCTGGGTGCCAGCCACCTGCGGCTAATCGGTCGCCACATCCTGCCCAACGCGCTGCCCCCCATCCTGGTGCTCGCGACGCTGGGCTTCTCGACCGCCGTGCTCTCCGCGGCGGCGCTGTCCTTCCTCGGCCTCGGCGCCCAGCCCCCGACACCGGAGTGGGGCCTCGAGCTTGCGCTGGGGCGCGACCTCATGCGCCAGGCGTGGTGGATCATGACGTTCCCCGGTCTGGCGATCGCCATCACGGTCCTCGGGTTCAACCTCCTGGGTGACGGTCTGCGAGAGGCGCTCGATCCGCGCCAGCGACGGGTCGGCTAGCAAGGATCTGGGACCAGCTGATGTCCGGTTCCACCAGGCAGACGGGCCGGATTTACGCCTCTCGATCAGTTGAGATGCTCACTGTTCGGAGTGTGGCGTCAGTCGGTGCCAAGAGGTGGCGAGGGTACAGGAGCGAGCCATGATCAGGCGCGGCAATGATCCCGAGTGACGAGCGGGAATCGTGCCTGATGCTTCCCGTTTCTAAGGCGAGTTCGGGCTGCTCACCAAGAACCTGATAGTGGGCGAGGGAGTCGGCCATCGAGCGATCGCCTCGATGCCGACCGCGAACGTTGTCAAGAACACCAGCCTGCCGGTACAACTCCGGCAGGCTGAGGTGCGCTGGCCTCGTCCCCGGTCAGGGTTCAGATCATTCACTCGGTCGCCCGTCGGTTCCGGTCGGCCCGTCGCCTCCTCCACCCTTGCCGGGCCCGAGCCACCGCGTGATCCAGGCCCGCGTCCGTCGCAGCAGGTCCAGTTGGTGGTTGCGCTCGTGGATCTCGTGCGGCTCCCGCGGGTAGACGACCAGTTCGTGCGGGACCCCATGCTCCCGCAGCCCGCGAGCGAAGAAACGACCCTGGCTGACCGGGACCCGCTCGTCCGCGGCTCCGTGGAGAACCAGGACCGGCGTCCTGACTCGGCCAACGAAGGAGATCGGGCTGAGGCCACCGTGGCGGTGCGGCCCTGGCCCTTCCCAGCCGGTGCTCCCGCCGAGCATCGCCTCGAAGTGGGGAAGGTCGCTCTCGGCCACCATCATCCCCCAGTCGCTGACCCCGGCTCCCATGACGGCAACCTTGAACCGGTCGGTCTGTCCCACCGCCCAGGCGGTCATGAACCCGCCCTGGCTCCACCCGCCGATGCCGAGCCGGTCCGGGTCCGCCACCCCATCCTCGATCAGGACGTCGATCCCGGCCTGGATGTCGCCCCAGTCGCCTTCGCCGACCGTCCCGGCCACCTGGTCGGCGAAGGCGTGGCCGTGTCCGAGTCCTCCGCGCGGGTTTGGTAGGAGCACCGCGTAGCCCGCTGTTGCAAGCCACTGCCCAGAGGGACTCCAGTCAAGCTGGAAACCGTCAGCGAAGCGCCCGTAGGGGCCGCCGTGGACGAGCGTCACGAGCGGGAAGGGGCCGTCCGCGCGAGTGGCCTCGGGCGGGAGCAGCAGCAGCCCGTCTATCCCCCGCCCGTCCGGAGCCGTCCACGCCAGCCGTTCCTGGCGGCCCCAGGCGACCTGCCGCAGTTCGCGCCGCAGGTCGGTGAGCCGGACCAGCTTCCCCGCGGGCGATCCGGCCCAGACGTTTGCCGGGTCCTCGGAGGTGCTTCGGATGAGGGCGACCGTGCGTCCGTCCGCGCTCGCGCTCAGGTTCCACGCCTCGCCGGGCAGGTGGGCCAGGCGCCGGATGCCTCCGCCCGACGGTTCGAGTTGGCCGGTCCAGGTGTCGAGTCCCTCCGCCACCAGGACCAGCGACTCTCCGTGCGGCCCGGAGCAGAGGTCGATCGGGCACCCCGCCAGGTCTACCGCTACAGGGTGGGGCGACCGGTCGGGGAGGTCGACTGCAAAGACGGCGCTCCCACCCCGCCAGTCCGGTGCGAGGTGGGCCAGGTAGGAGAGCCGGTCGTCGCGGACCCATGCCAGCCCCGATCCACCGGTGGGGAGAGGACAGACGAAGTGCACCTCCCCCTCCATGGCGTCGACCATGTGCAGCTCGACATGCCGCAGGGAGGCCTCGAGCTCAGGGGTGGGCCAAGTCAGGACGGCGAGCCGCGTTCCGTCCGGCGACGGGGCCACCTCGGCGACGTGGCGGTTGCCGAGCGCCTCGACCGTGCGGACCTCACGCGTCGCGAGGTCGAGCAGCCTGAGCCGATGGCAGGGCCAGCGCTCGCCGAAGACCTCCGCATCGTCGCGCTCGCGTTCCCGCCGCTCCTCCTCCTCGCTCCTCGGGTCCACCGCCAGGAGCGCGACCGTCCGCCCGTCAGGTAGCGGGACCGCCTCGGCGATGCCCGACGGCCAATCGGTGAGAGCCTCCGCCTCCCCGCCAGCGAGCGGCAGCTGGTGGAGCTGGGCCTTGCCACGCTCCCTGCGGTCGGAGAGAAAGACGAGCCAGGTCCCGTCCGGCGACCAGCGCGGCGCCCGGTCTTCGGTCGTGCCGAGGGTGAGGCGATGGGCCGCCGTGGCACCGTCAGTCGGCGCGAGCCAGATCGCGCTCGCCGGGTGCTCGTCCCGTTGCCCGACTGGAGCGACCACGAATGCGACCACGCGGCCGTCGGGGTTCATCCGCACGTCGCGCGGCACCAGCCCATCGACGACCATCTCCGCAGTGAGCTTCGTCACATGCCCTCCCCCTTGCCGCGCAGTCCGTGCGCCTTGCCTGCCCGTGGTGCCCTGTCCGGCCTTGCGCCCTGCATCGCGCCCCGCCCTCCCCGCGGTTGCCAGGGGGAGGGCGCGAAGGGGTGCTATGCCGCCACGGCGCCGCCCACTGACTCCATGCTTCGTGCCTCAACGTACCACTCCACGCGAGCTAGTTGGAGCGACCGAGGTTTCAGAGACGTGTCCAGGGCAACAACGGCTGAGGTGACCAACGGATGGGGTCCCCTTCCTGCTTCCCGGGTCGGTGCCAATGGGACCGGTACGCGCGTCCCCCACTCCCTCGGGGCATGCTCACAAGGCAGTGTCCAAGGGTCACTTCGATCCGAAACCTCCCGCCCTGAGGAGGAGACTGCAACGCGATCCGCTCTCGCTCGTCCCGGCCCGGGTACCGCGCTCCCGGTTCCGCGCTAGACGACCAGCGGGGCAAGGCCTGCGTAAGGTGGCAGCAGCCTCCGGAGCACGACGATCGGACCAGAAGGCGTCTCGCTCCGCGCGGGCGGTTCTTCGCATCGAGCGGTGGTCGAGGTGACAGGGGTCACCACGTCGCTCGGTGGGAGGAACGCCACCATGGCAAGCACAGTCGCGACACCGAGGGACTTCTGGCGGCTCGCAGCGGAAGCGGAACGAAGGGGCATCCGCATCCTCGTCGAGCCGATCTCGGGCGAACACTTCGCCACCTCAGGAAGTAACGCGAACATCCTCTATCGCCTTACCGGGTTCAGTTGCACCTGCAAGGGCTTCCTGCACTGGCAGCGCTGCACCCACCACAGCCTGCTGCTGGCCCAGCTCGGCTGGCTGCCCGACCCGGAGCCCGATCCCGATCCCTCCCCAGCCTCGCCTGCTTTGCCTGACCCAGCCCTCGTTCCTTGTCCGGACTGCGACGGGACGGGCCGGCTGGTGGCCTTCTTCGGCCCCAACGATGAGGCAGGGGAAGTCGATTGTGGTCTCTGCGGTGGGTCGGGCGAGGCCGAGCCGGAAGCCGCGAGCCGGGTCAGCGACGAGCCCGATCCCTGGCAGGAAGCCCCCTATGATCACGGACACCGTCCGGCGGCGAAGAAGGCCCGGGGGCGCTTCGGACTCTCGGACGAAGAGCTGGTCATCCTGCGCGGCGAGGCAGCCCGGCTCCATGCGGAGCGCGGCTGGCCCCTCGTCGACTTCGAGACCGGCGAGATCCTCGATCCAGGCGGCCATCGCGCCGCCTGACTGTTCCAGCAGATCCAGCACATCGCCTTGGGTGGGCGCCGGAAAGCTCTCCGGCGCCCTTGTCGTTGCGAGCACAGAAAGGAACTCCTTGCCATGAGCACGCAGATTGTCACCAGTGTCCCGACCACGATTGCGAGCCAGGCTCCGAGCGAGCCGACGCAGGCAAGTCCTACCCGCCAGGAGCGGGCGGCACGGATGACTGCGACGGTCGACGCCGCGTGTGAGCGGCTCGCCGAGCAACTTGTCGTTGGGCACACCCAGGAGTACCTCCAGTTCCTGTCTTTTCACGCCCGGTTCCACAAGTACAGCGCGGCGAACGCCCTCCTCATCTTGAGCCAGCGGCCGGAGGCCACCCGAGTGGCGGGGCTCTCGACCTGGAACAAGCTCGGCTACCGGGTGCGGGCTGGGGAGAAGGCGCTCTGGATCTGGGCACCCGTGCTGCGCAAGGGGATGGACCCTGCGACTGGCGAGGAGGGAGAGCGGTTGGTGGGGTTCCGCCCAGCTCCGGTCTTCGACGCGTCGCAGCTCGCGAACCTGGACGAGAAGCCGCTGCCCACCCTCTTCACGCCCCTCCCCGATGACGTGGAGGACCTGTACCAGCGGGTGCGGGAACGGATCGAGGCGGAGCGGATCGTGGTGGAGGAGCACCCCCTGCCCATGGGTGTGCAGGGGGTGTCGTTGGGAGGGACGATCCTCCTGCGCCGGGGGCTCGACTCCCGGAATCGGCTCGCCGTCCTGCTCCACGAGGCGGCGCACGAACTAGCGCACCGCGGGGAGGCGCAGCGAGCCAAGCCTGTCGCACTGCGGGAGTTGGAAGCGGAGAGCACGGCCTACATCGTGGGAGCGGCCCTCGGCTTAGAGATCCCGCACTCCGTAGACTACTTGCTGGGCTACGGGCTGGACGCCTCGGCGCTGCGGAGTGCTTTGGGAGCGATCCAAACTCTGGCTCGACGGGTGCTAGCGATCGTGGGCGAGGCGGAGGCGGCGAGCGAGGTGGACATGGCGGCGTAACCGTCACCAAGGTCTAGGCTTGGGCCAGACCGACTGCGACGTGGAGACATCATGGGGAAGCAGGCGCGGTATCCGCCTGCTTCCCCATCGCCGCCTGCCACACCCTGCGCCCGAGCGAGCGCGTTCCCGCCTTCCCTGGGCGAGATCCCTACGTCGTCGTCGGGTCACCGCGGCGCGTACGTCCGACGTACAACGCAGAACGACTTGAGTGTCCGCGCGATGGAGAGCGGCGACGATGTTCGCCTTCTCGTTTCTCGTCCGCTGGGCGATCACGCTATCAGTGTCTTCAAGCTGACTGGCGGCAGTGACGCCAACCTGCCGCCATGGATCATCGCCATCATCCTGTCGGGCTTCGTCGCCGCACTCCCCGCCGGTGGCATCCGTGATCTCTGGTAGTGTCGCCATCTGGACGACTATTGATCCCCCAGTCGCCACATCAGCAGTGGTCGATCCATCTTCGTCCCGCCTGCCTCTTAGCCGGGGCTGATGAAGCACGCCCGAGATCAACGGTGACTTCACACCACCCGACCGGGTGAACTGCCATCCGGTTCCGGGACTCCAGGAAGTGCGCAGGGGCCCCGCCAGCGAATCACCGAGATCAGCGAACCGTTACGGTGAGCAAACGATCCCGATCCCGCGGCGTTTCGCCGTGGGGGTAGTCATGCTTCAACTTGCGGAGAATCGCGCACAGATGCGGAGTGTGCGGCGCCCCCTTCACCCCCAGAGGGGGAGGGGAGGAGAAGGCGTTGGGCTCCGCCGGGGCGCTTGGGGGGCGGCCTGGTCGCGGCAGAGTGACGGGGCTCGCCCTGTGTCGAACTTGAACCACGATGTCAACAAACTTCCTCGGAGATAGGGCTCTTGGCCGAACCCAAAGACCATGAACCGTGGCTCGAAGAGTTGCAACTGCCCGAGATCGGGAGCACGAAGGACCTCGCGGCCCACATGGGCATCAGCTGGCACGAGTTCCGCTGGCTCACCAACCAGGGCCGGGCGGCGTCGGCGGACCACTACGACCGGTTCTCCATCCCAAAGCGACACGGGGGCGAGCGCCCGATCTCGGTGCCTAAGCGGCGGCTCCGCCGAGCCCAGCTGTGGATCCTTGACCGTCTCCTGGCACCGGTTGAGCCGCACCCCGCCGCAATGGCGTTCCGGCCAGGACGCTCCATCGTCGACAACGCGCGACTGCACGCCGGGAAGGCCGTTGTCGTCCGGATCGACCTGGCCGACTTCTTCCACTCGATCCACTTCCATCGCGTGGCAGCGCTCTTCGAGCGGCTCGGCTACCGGGCGACGGTGGCCACAACGCTGGCCTGGGTGACGACGGAGCGCGTCCCTGAGATCAATGACCGACGTCTCCCGCAAGGCGCAGCCACCTCCCCGGCTATCGCTAACTTGGTCTGCCGCTCCCTTGACGAGACTCTCGCTTCGATCGCGGCATCCCAGGGTTTTGCGTACAGCCGGTACGCAGACGACCTCACCTTCTCCCACTCCAGTGCCCTGCCTCGGGCCGAGGTTGACGCCTTCCTCGCGTTGATCCAGCACAAGGTCGAGCTGCAGGGCTTTGCTGTGAACGAGGCGAAGACCCAGGTCATGCGACCAGGTCAGCGGCAGGTCGTCACCGGCCTTGTGGTGAACGGACAGTCGACCCACGAGCCTCGCATCTCCCGGACCGACCTTCGCCGCTTTCGTGCGTTCCTGCACCGGTGGGAGACCATGGGCGGAGACGCCGACGGCCGCGCGTACGCCCTGGGCTATCTGGGATACGTGCAGATGGTCTGTCCAGCACAAGCCGAGCGAATCCGTGCGGCCCATCCCGAGCTCCTAGGAGGGCCAGAGCCCCGTGCTCAACGTCCTTCCCCAGAAGCCACCTGAACAGCTGAGGGCGTCTGATCCTGCGTCGGCTAAGAGGTATCAGCGTAGAAGTCCTTTCGTGTCCTCTGGGCCATCAGGTCGGGCGCCGGTATCTGTCTCGGAGCTCAGTCCGCATGATCACCCGGAACCCGATCTCAGGATGCGCCTCTGCACGGTCCGACGCGCTGCTCCGAGTCCTGCTCCTCGCCGTCGTCGTTACACGCCTCCTCCTCCCGCTTCGCCTTTGGGCACGTCTCCTTTGAGCTCACTTTGCACACCACGGTCGCTCCGTTCAGTGGACGCATGAACGAGTTTCAGCTAGGGGTGGTCGGCGTACCGCATCGGCGCCGCCGCATCGAACGAGAGCTCTGTCAAACCGGGTGCTACCATGGCAGCCAGAACACAATGGTGAATCCAGCCCGTGGTTCTGGGGAAGGCATGCTCAACCGTCAGAAGATCGTCCTCCGGTTGCTTCATGGCTGTGGTGGCCGAACCTCCCGGCTGCACGTGACCAAGTGGCTCTTCCTGCTCGGCACCAAGACGTCGTCGCAAGGTGGCAGCGCCTTCTATCAGTTCGTCCCCTACAAGTACGGGCCGTACTCCTTCTCCCTCTTTCGCGAGGTCGATCAACTCGTCCGCGACGGACTGGTAGACGAGCAGGACGATGGAACCTGGGCACTGACGGAGGTCGGACACCGTCATGCCATGCACCTCAGGCCCGACATCGAGCGCGACCTCGGTGGCGTCCTCGATCAGTACCGCCATCTCACCGCGAGGGAGCTCATCGACCTCGTCTATCGGCAGCATCCCTGGTTCAGCGTGCTCTCGGATCTCCCCGGGCGTCGGGCACTCGACCGCCCGGTCGCGCCCCTCGCCGTCTACACCACGGGCTACGAGGGTGTGCTCGTCGAGGGGCTGATGGACCGGCTCCTGCGTGCGGGAATCGAGCGGATCATCGACGTGCGCAACAACCCGATCTCACGCCGGTACGGGTTCCATCGCTCTAGCTTGGCTCGCATCGCCCAGTCGCTCGGCATCGACTACCGCCCCTTCCCGGAGCTGGGGATCCCGAGCTCTCAGAGGGCGGATGTTGGTGACCGGAACGGCGTTGAGGCGCTGCTCCGGTCCTATGTCGCGGATACGCTGCCCCACCAAGGGGCCAGCCTCGGGCGCCTGGCAGGGGTGCTGCAGGAAAGTCCAGCGGTGCTCCTCTGCAAGGAGGCCGATCCCACCATGTGCCACCGCCTGCCGCTCGCGAACGCCGTGGCTCCGCTCGCCGATCTTCCCATCGTCCACCTGGGGGTTGCGGAATGCCCGACGCCTACACGCCAACCCGGGTCTTGATCACGGTGATGACCTATCCCCATCCCTCGCGGGGATACCAGGAGCTGGTCTGTACCGCCGGAATCACCGAACAGGGAGAGTGGGTGCGGCTCTACCCCATCGACTACCGCTACCGCCCCCGGAACCAGCAGTTCCGCAAGTACCAGTGGATCGAACTGGGACTGCAACCCCGTGGGAGTGGCAACGACCGGCGTAAGGAGAGTCGGCGCCCTGATCTCGACTCGATCCGGATCATGGGGCCACCCGTGGCCCCGTCGAACGGCTGGGCCGAGCGGCGGTCGACCATCGACCCGATGCCGCACCGCACCCTCAACCACCTCAAGGCCCTCCACGATGAGGACCGCACCTCCTTGGAGATCGTCCGTCCCACCCGGGTGCTGGACTTGACGGTGGAGCGGGTAGACTCGGAGTGGAAGCCTGAATGGCAGATGCTCTTCGATCTACTCCGGCTCTTTGGCCCTCCGCAGAAACCGCTCCGCAAGCTTCCCTTCAAGTTCAGCTACGTCTTTGAGTGCGAGGATAGTGTCAAGCCACACAGGACCATGATCGAAGACTGGGAGCTCGGTGTGCTCTTCCTCAACGAGGTGGAACGCCTGGGGTCTGAGGAAGCGGCGGCGGCCAGCGTCCGGGAGAAGTTCTTGCA
>JALYMD010000802.1 GCA_030773875.1 Chloroflexota bacterium
GCCTTGTAGCGCTCCCCCGCGGACTCAATCGACGAAGCGGTCGGCACAATCGCGATCCGGGCTTTCCGGCCTCCAGCGACCTGCACAAACGTCGACAGGATGATCTTGTCGTCGAGTTTGTCCTCCGCCCCTCCGATCGCCATGATCGGGCCGCGATTCGCGGTCTCCGGCGGGGCAAATTGGGTTTCCTCCGCGACAGCGGTGTCGGCTTGATCACCCATCTGGCCGAATTCCGCCTTCCATCCGCACCGGCCTGGCGGGCCGGTAGAGTGACGCAAAGTGCCCTGTTCGTCGAAAAGCTCCGACGCCGCGATGCCTCCAATGCTTCATTAGAAGACTGTAGCGCGGGGCGGCGGAGGGCGTCAATCGCCGTTCTTTTGTGCCTGTTCTCCCCCGCACGGGTCCCGAGGCTTGAGGGGAGAAGGTATGCTTAGGGCACATGACGCAATTGGATCGCGCCTCAGGCGCTTGATCCCCACCTTCCCTTGATCCCCACCTTCCATCGTTTCTTACCCTGAGTCGCCGTGCGACGGTCTCCCTTGAGGATCCAGGATGCCGCATCCCTTAGCCGATCGCCTTGCCCTAGACCCCCTTCTCCTTGACGGTGCTATGGGGACGATGCTCTATGACGCAGGCGTTTCCCTTGACGACTGCTTCGATGCCTTGAACCTCACGCGGCCCGAATTAGTGGCGACCGTCCACCGGCAGTACATCGCGGCCGGTGCGGACATCATCGAAACCAACACGTTCGGCGCGAACCGGTACCGCCTGGAGCCCTTCGGGCTGCAAGACAAGGTCCGAGACATCAACCGGCGAGCTGTCAAGATCGCGCGCGAGGAGAGGGAGATTAGCGGCCGGCCTATATTGATCGCGGGATCAGTAGGACCGACGGCGCGAACCCTTGCTCCGTTCGGCACAGCTGATCCTGTTGCCATCCGAGACGTCTATCGTGAGCAGGTAGAAGCGCTACTTGAGGGCGGTGTCGACCTGCTCTCAGTTGAGACCATTGGTAGCCTGGATGAGATGGTGGCGGCCATTGCCGCGGCTCGTGAGGCATCTGATCTCCCCATCGTCGCCCTGCTCACATTTGCGGAGGACGGCCGGACGATCTCCGGCAACGCCCCGGACGCGGTAGTCGACGTCCTGTTTGAGACCGGCATCAACGCGATAGGCGCGAATTGCTCGGTTGGGCCGCAGCGCATCTTGCCCGTCCTGACAGCTATGCGCGCGCGAGCAGTAGCGATCGGCTGGGAGAATTTGCGACTGGCGTGTATGCCGAACGCCGGGTGGCCGGCGCACGTGGGGGGCCGGGTCATCTATCCAAGCTCCCCGGAATATTTCGGTGCCTTCGCCCGGCAAGCGGCCGATGCTGGTATCTGCCTCATCGGAGGCTGCTGCGGCACGACCCCCGATCACACACGGGCAATGCGTGCATCGTTGGACAGGTGGTCGGCAGACCGAGCGGCTGGCCGCACAGCCGATGTTGAGGACTCGGAGGCAGTCAGCGCAGCTCCACTCTCACCACCACGTCATGCGTCCGCGGTGGAGTTGCTTGCGCCGGACGGACCAACGGAGTTCGCTCAAAAGCTTGGCCAGCAATTCCTAGTCAGTGTTGAAATCGATCCTCCGAAGGGCTTCAATCCGGCGAAGGCGCTGGCCGGAGCGCGGCTCCTGAAGGAGGCCGGCGTCGACGCCATCAATGTCGCTGACTCCCCGATGGCTCGCGTCCGCATGAGCGCGATGACGCTCTGTTACCTCATCCAGCATCAAATCGGTATCGAAACCATCCTCCACTTCACGACTCGCGACCGGTCGTTGATGGGTCTCCAATCGGAACTGTTGGGAGCCCATGCAGTGGGGATCCGAAACATCCTGGCCCTTACGGGTGACCCACCGAGTCTCGGCGACTACCCAGACTCGTCTGCGGTGTACGACGTAGACTCAGTGGGCCTGGTCCGCGTCCTGAGGCGCCTGAACGAGGGCTGCGACTCCGCAGGAGCTTCCATCGGGCGCATGGCAAGCTTCACCATTGCCTGCGCCGTGGATCCGACTCGGGAAGACCTCGAAACGGAGGCCTGCCGGCTCAGGGCCAAGATCGCCGCCGGAGCCAACTTGGTGATGACCCAGCCGATCTTCGATCTTGCGGTCTGGCACCGCTTCTTGGAGGTCTACGGGGAGCCGGGCATCGACGTTCCGGTCCTCCTGGGCATCCTCCCGCTCCAGAGCTCGAAGCACGCCGAATTCCTCCATAACGAGGTGCCGGGCATCACGCTCACCGACGAGGCGCGTGACCGCATGCGCCGGGCCGGCGCGGACGGTCGCCGTGAAGGTGTGCGGATGGCGCAGGATCTCCTGCTAGAGGCCCGGCCAGAGGTGCAGGGCATCTACATCATGCCTTCGTTCGGGCGCTACGAAGTGGCGGCAGAAGTGTTGGACGTGCTCGGAAAACGCTAGCATCCCGATGGTGGATCCTACCTCGCGTTGCCCACGTCTCGCCGGCATGTTAGACTCCGAGCCGTGCCCGCCATCCTCGGGTTGGCTGGTGTGCACTCAGAACGATGACGATGATGAGGAACCGAAGCGGCGTTTTCGCGCTCAGGAAGAGGGTCGTTTCGGGCTCGGGGGATGAGGCACGATGGTCGCGCAGTTGATCCGCTCCTTGGAATCAGAACAATACAAGGGTGAAGTTCCAGTCTTTGGCCCGGGCGATACGGTTCGCGTCCATGCCAAGGTGGTTGAAGGCAATCGCGAGCGAATTCAGGTCTTTGAAGGCGTGATCATCCGCCGCCGGGCAGGCGGCATTAACGAGAACTTCACGGTTCGCCGGATCGCGTCTCACGGGATCGGCGTTGAGCGGACGTTCCTGGTCCACTCGCCACGGATCGACCGGGTGGAGGTCGTCCGGCGAGGCCGCGTACGTCGCGCGAAGCTTTACTACCTGCGGGGACTGACGGGCAAGGCGGCCCGGATCAAAGAGCGCCGAACCTAGCCGACCGCCTTCCGGGATACGCCGTATGGCTCGTGGCTGGACGACATCGGAGCGGGGGGATGCAGCATCTGCTGCTCCCCCCCTTCTTGTAAGGCTTACGATCACGGAGAGCAGGTCCTGGGTGTGAAATCCCGAGCCGTTGCCCCCACGCTTGATCATGAAGTTCCCTTTTGGCAAACGGGCAGCCGTATCGTCGCCGGTGTGGATGAGGTCGGACGCGGGGCTTTGGCCGGCCCACTGGTCGCCGCAGCAGTAGTCCTCCCGGTTGGCCTCGGTGAGTCGTGCTCTGCCATCTCTCAGGCTCTCAGCGGCGTCCGCGACTCCAAACAGCTTTCCCCTCGGTTCCGCGAGGAGATGGCGGCTCGCGTGCTGAACCTGGCGACCTGTAGTGCCGTCGGCCTGGTTTCTGCAGAGGAACTCGACCTCGTGGGCCTCAGTGCGGCCAATCGGCTCGTCATGGAGCGGGCAGTACTGGCCTTGACGGTTCCGCCCGATGCCCTCCTCCTTGATGCCTGCCTGATCGACCTGAATTGCCCTCAAGTCGCCATTGTGAACGGTGACGCCCGCTGCCTCTCAATCGCTGCAGCCTCCATTCTTGCCAAGGTGACACGTGACCGGATGATGGTGGACTGGCACGGCCACGACCCGAGATATGGGTTCGACCGCCATAAGGGATACGG
>JALYMD010000803.1 GCA_030773875.1 Chloroflexota bacterium
GGTGTGGCCCTTCACCCGTTTACGCCGGCGTGATCTCCTGGGGCTGCTTAGGACGCCGGGTGTTGCCGCGCTGTCGTTGGGAACGGTGGCGGAGCGGCAGGCCGGCTGGCGTTTCCCCACCCCGGCGGGGTCGCGTCAGTCCCCGCGTTCAGCGGGCGGCGACCGCCCCCGACCCGCCCCTCGGGGAGCCCCCGGAGTCGGGCGACTCGGGGGGCGCGGCCCCGTGCCCGGCGACCTCCGGCTCGCCCACCTGGCCGACCAAATAGGCGTCGAGGTCGGCCCGGCGCAGACGCCACTGGCGCCCGACCTTCACCCCGGGCAGCTTCCCCGCCGTCAGCAGCCGTCCCACCGTCCTCGGGTGCAGGCGCAGGTAGGTCGCGGCTTCCTCGCACGTCAACAAGGGATGGTCCATCGCCGTCGATGCCTCCTTTGTCCTCACCGTACTACGGAAAACGGGAGAACGCCAAGCAGCACACGGGAGCGGGACTGTCGGTGGGTGCTAATGGAAGAATGGGAAGGAACTCTAAGGAACTCGGAGGAATGATCTGGGATGATATCGCACAGAGACACAACACATGGTAGAGTGCGTACAAGTCGTCCTGGGGTGGTGGTCGCTGCGTCCGTGGTCGCTTTCCTAGGGTGCACAATTCTGCTCGCCAGGGAGGGCCTGGGGGAGCAACAGACCCCAAACGGGGACAATGGAGGGCAGACGTTTCCATGGACAAGATCACCCGCTTCGTCGCGATGCTCCTGCTCGCGCTGAGCTTCGCCTTTGCTGGCGTCGTTGGGGTCAGCGCCCAGGTCGACGATGACGACACCAACACCGTCGAGATTGACTCCGAGCAGGACCAAGAGGCCGATCAGGACTAGGACGTCGAGCAGGACAACACCAGCGTCCAGGACCAGGATCTGGAGCAGAACGTCGACCAGGATCTGGACCAGGAGCAGAACGCTGACCTGGAGCAGAATGCCGACGTCGAGCAGGACAACGAGTTCAACGCCGGCGGCGAGTCCTCCCACGAGGACAAGTCCTACGACGACAATGACACGACCGTTGGCGACACCAACCAGGCCAACGCCAGCGTCGTGGACCAGGATCAGGCCGTCGGCCAGAATGGCGAGCAGACCGCCACGCTGAACCCGGTCCTGACCCAGGAGAACGATCAGGCCAACGTCAACGACCAGGACCTGGTCCAGGACCAGGACTCCACCAACACCGGCGACATCACCGACAACGACCAGAACAGTGACGATGACGAGTTCGACTTCGAGCTCGACATCGATATCGAGGTGCTGATCGAGGCGCTCGAGGCGGCGCTCGCCAACGCCCTCGCTGGGACCGACGCCTAATCGGGTCTAGCCGCTCGGCTGGGACGAACAGAGCGCCGCAGGTCGCGGCACCGGCAGGGGCGGGACGCACGCCCCCTTGCCGGTGCCGTTGCCATTTAAGGCGGGTCCCGGTGAGGCATGCCCGGCGGGCGCCAGCGCAGCCCCCTGGCGGGGAGAACGAACGCCGACAGGTTGGGCGGACGCAACGCTTCCCCCATCGGCGCTCGCCCGTCGGTGGCCGCCTCGGGCAGGGCCGGAGGGAACCCATGCTACACCATTTGGGCTAGGCCGTTTGGCACGGTTGCTCCCATCGCCCGGCTGACCGAGGCACCCTCCGTGCCCCATGCCCCGCTCGTTGCCCCGCTGCCCGACTACGCGCTGCAGCCCCCATCCCCCGACGATCACCCCATCCGGCCGGTTGTGCGCTCCTGGCGGTTCTCAGTGCGTCGGTCGCCGGCGCGGTGTCGCGTCGGTGGCGTGGTTCCTCTGCGGCTAGGGGTTAATCCTCTTCCGCCGCCGGGTGGCGGCCGCTACGATCCAGTCCACACACCAACCAAGGGGTCCCGCCGCGGCCGGCTTCGGTCGCGGCCGTTCGCGCATCCAGGAGGACGGCATGGACAGGCACCGCTTCGACGAGTTGACGAAGGCGCTGGCGGGGAATCGGTCGCGGCGGGGGCTCCTGCGGGCGCTGTTGGGCGGCGGCGCGGCGGCGCTCGCCTTGGGCGTTGGCGGCCGGGTGGCGGCCGACGAGGAGGCGGAAGATCTCGAGGAGGCGGAAGACCTTGAGGAACAGGAAGACCTCGACGAAGAAGAGGGTGACGACGACGAGGATGAGGAAGACGAGGACGAGGAAGACGAGGACTGCGCGGAGTGCGGCGCCTGCGGGGGCGAATCGGCCCGGCTCTGCAGGCCGACCGGCATGACGGAGGCGATCTGCTGCCCGGAGGGGCAGGTCTGCCGGCTTGAGTTCGTTGGAACGATCAGCGACTTCGTCGTCTTCTGCGGACCGCCGCCGGTGGCATAACCCCCGCACACTGAGGAGCGACCTGAGTGCGCGGCAACTACCCGCCGCCTAAGGGGCCCTGGCACAACGGGGCTTCACGACGACGGCCCCGGGCGCCGACTCGGTGCCGTTCGCGGGCGGGATGCCAGGGAATCCGCTCCTCCCCACTTGACGTAAATTAGTATGGACCGGAGGCGGCCGCTCCCCCTTCCCTCCCCGGTTGCCCCGGTCCGACCAACAGCCCCGAGCCGCCCGCCAGTCACGGGCGGCTCGCTGCATTCTGGGCCGCTAGCATCCCGTTTCCCGGCCGGCGGCCAGCGAGATCTTTCCTTTGTCCTAACCAGGAACAGTGACTCCGCCTATGAGGACCCGCACCGACCACAGGAGGGCACGCGGACTCGCGCCGCTCTGGCTCGTGGACGGGTGACCTCCTCCTCGTCGTTCCTAGGATCCCCGATAGATCGGCCGCCGCCTGGCTATTGGACTGCCCCCTCGTCGATGCCTGGGATGGCTGCGCTAGCCCGCTGGTGGGTTAGCCTGATCGGCGATGATCCTGTGGTGATGGGGCAGGCCCGCGCGGGCAGGAAGGATGGCGGGAGGCAAGCGGATGGGCGAGCGGGAGCGAGTGGCGGCGTGGTTTGACGCATACGTGCGAGCGTGGGAGAGCTACGACCCGACGGCAATCGGTGACCTGTTCGCGGAGGACGCGGCGTATTTCTACGGGCCGTTCGACGAGGCGGTGCGGGGCCGGGATGCGATTGTCGCGTCCTGGCTGGGGGACCGGCGGGACGAGCCGGGCACGTACCGGGCGAGTTACGCGCCGGTGGCCGTCGAGGGGGATGTGGCGGTGGCGAACGGCCGGAGCCGGTACTTCCAGGGCGACGGCACCACGTTCGTGACGGAGTACGACAACATCTTCGTGCTCCGGTTCGGGCCGGACGGCCGGTGCCGCGAGTTCCGCGAGTGGTTCATGGAGCGGCCGAAGGGAGAGGGGTAGGGAGGGAGGATCGGCGGCGTGGCCCGTCTGGTGCTCCTGTCCCGGATCCGGTTGGTCGCGGGATGGTAGACGCCGGTCCAGCCCTCGCCAGCGGCGACGGCCCTGGAGGCCAGTTCCGCCCGAAGGCTTGTCCTTCCTTCCAAGGTCGCCGGCGGGATGTTGGATCCGGTCGCCGGGGTTCCGTTCCCGGGCGACCCGCCGAGTCACCCCTACCAGCGTGCGTGCGGTGGTGAGTGGTAGAGGGACTGTTCGGGTTCCTTCCGTTGGATAGCCGGCGCTGGTCGCGGTCTGAGCGTCACGGGCACGGCTACCGTCCTTCCAGGTTTAGGCGGGAGAGGGAGGTTCGCTGGTGCCCGGCCTCGTCGAAGTTGTCAGGGGATAACCAGGCTTCGATGTTGGCTCGGAGGCGGGGCCACTCGGTGTCGAGGATGGCGAACCAGGCGGTGTCGCGGTTGCGGCCCTTGACGATCATGTGCTGGTAGAAGATCCCTTCGAAGGAGAAGCCGAGGCGGACGGCGGCGCGCCGCGAGGCCTGGTTGAGCGCGTTGCACTTCCACTCCATCCGCCGGTAGCCGAGGTCGTCTAGGGCGTGGCGGAGGAGGAGGTAGAGTGCTTCGGTTGCGGCGGGTGTGCGCTGGAGGGCCGGGCTGAACCAGATGTGCCCAATCTCGATGGTGCCCGCCTTCGGATGGACGTTGAGGTAGGCGGCCATGCCACGGGCCTGGCCCGATTGGGCGTCCCGCACCGCGAAGAAGATGGGATCGGCGCTCGCGGAGCAGTCGCGCAGCCAGGTCCGAAATGCGTCCTGGTTTGGGTAGGGGCCAGAGGAGAGGTAATCCCAGATTTGCAGCAACGCTTCGTCGACATGGGACGCCGCGTAAAGTTCCTCGGCATGGACTCGGATGTCGAGCGGTTCTACCCTGACGTACTTTCCCTCGTGAGCGACGCGGGCGGGCCAGAGCCCCGGTGGAAGGGGGGATACGGGTTCGCCGGACGGTGGCCGGCCGTGGCGGGGCTCGGGACGATCGCTCACGTTGGGCTCCTTGGTGGAGGCCACCTAATGCTTCGAGTGTGACGCCGCACGATACCTGAATGAGCATGTCCTGTCTGGATGACACGGGAAAGCTACTGAGCGTATAGCCGCGCGAACCCTAGGAGCTTCACCCTTTCGAGCGGACCAACTGCTCCGTATATCGCTGCGGCCGCATCACTCGGTCGATACCCTAGGACCCGTGAGGTCGCCGACAGGCTACTCGGGGGTGTTTCATTGGTCGGGGTCGGGCGGCAGTCAGGCCCCAATGTCGATCCAGATCGTCTTGACGCCCGCCTCGTCGACAACCTCCGATCTATCAGGATTCTTGGGCGCCGTCGAGGCCGCGACGTTGCCCGCTCCTTGGATGGTGTCCTGACGGGTTTCCCGACCGGCGCGCGTAGCGGCCGAGTCATGGTGCTGTGGGTTGGGCGCGGGCTGAGGACGCTAACGTTCCTCTGCGCACCCTTGGCTGCGGCAAGAGGCGGGGGAATCGACGTCCACAGAGCTGTAGGACGGATTAGTGCCTCGGGTCGTCCGGGGCGAACACGCCTGCCAACACAGGGCTGGTGAACTCGGTAGCGAGGCAGTCCATGTAGACGTCGTCCCAGAGCCGGCCGCCCAGCCAGCGCACTGGCGGCGACGGCCGAACTCCTTGAACCCGGCCTTTTCGTAGGCACGGCGCCCGGCCAGGTTGAACTCGGAGACGGTGAGCATGACGCTGTGCAGGCCGAGGGCGGTGAAGGCGAAGTCGAGCATCAATTGGGTGGCCTCCGTGCCGTAGCCCTTGCCGCGGGCGTTGGCATCGCCGATCAGGATGCCGAAGGTCGCCATGCCGTTGCGGTGATCGATGCCGTGGAGGACCGTGGTGCCGAGCGGGTGCCATGTCGTCTCCTCGTAGATCGTGAACCTTGCCGCATCGGCCGGCTGGGCCTCGTACCAGGCCGCCTCCTGCTCCATCGTGGTCGGACCGGGTGGGGGGAGACCGAGAGCGCGGAGAACCTCAAAGTCGTTGATCCACCGCTGGTAGGTTGGCAGGAGGTCGCGCCGATGGGGGCCGAGGGCAACGAGGTCCCCGACGACGTTGACGACCGGCCTCCCAGTCGCTTCTGGGTCCCCGGGGAATGCCATGGTCAGCTCCTTCGTCGGCGCACAGCTCCAGCAGGATCGCGTCTCCACGTACTCGGACATCGATGATTTCGTCTGTCGTGTCGACGGCAGCTGAGCGGTATTCCCGCTCGGCGATGGCGGCGACCGCCGTCCTCGCTTCCCACCGGGGGACGGGGCGAGTAGGCGGTCGCTAACATGGTCTCCGCCGCGATTGATTGTCTTAACGAAAGACGGAGCGCGGTTGTCGCCTTGGCCTAGGTCGGATCAATCGACTGGGGTCAGGAGAAAGGCGTGGTACTCGTCCCGAGCCACGGCCACGCCGACGATCTGCCCGGCGTCGTTGACGACATAGGCGGTCTCCAGCACCAGCTCGGACTCGCCGGACACCAATGCGTTGAGATCGGTCATCACCCCGTCTTCCCAGATGAAGGCGTGCCACGGGGGCTCCATATCGCCCGCACTGGCCGCCGGTGAAGCGGTCGCACCGGGGGCCCCTGCACTAATTTGCGATTCCCCGACCACCTGCCCTGCGGCATTGAGGCCGAGGGCCGAGCTCTCGGGGCCGCCCAGGGTGCCTAGGTCGATCAGCTCGCCGTCGCGGTAGAGCCAGGCGTGCCGCTCGGCGGGTGGTCCTGCTCCCGGCGTTGCTAGCGGGCCCACCGAGAAGCCGACGACCCACCCCTCCTCGTTGATCCGGAGTGCTCGCCCACCGCGAAGCCGGGAAGCACGCCCAGGTCGGTCATCGTCCCGTTCTCCCACACGAAGGGATGAAGCGCCCCATCAGCGGTCGCCGACGTGCCGCTCACCCGTCCCGTGTCCGTGATGTCCGTGGCGCGGCTCCAGTCGCCACCAAGGGTGCCGAGATCGGTCATCTCCCCGTCGGTCCAGAGGACGGCGTGCTGGGTTCGTTCGGTCGTCTCGGCGTAGCCGGCGACCTGCCCGGCGTCATTGATGTCAATGGCCCAGCTGAGGTCGCCCCCGAGCGTGCCGAGGTCGGTCATGGTGCCGTTGTCCCACAAGAACGCGCGTGAGCCGGGACCGTCGGGTTCCTGACCTGGCGCGGTGGTGGAGCCCCCAACCACCTGACCGGCCGCGTTGATGCCGACGGCGACGCTGTAGGTGCCCCCAAGGGTGCCCAGGTCGGTCACCTCGTAGCGTGTGGCCGCCGCTGGGGTGCCGGTCTGGGTTCGGGCGTGAACCAGGGTGGGACCGAGGAGCAGGGCGGTGAGCAAGGCCATGACGACGAAGAATTTGAGCGGAGAATGGTGCACAGCGCTCTCCCTTCCAAGAAACGGCGAGGCCGGTCCGTCGACCACCTAAGGGCATGAGCGTCCTGTCGGTGAGCAACCGTGCCTATGCAACGAGGGCAGTCTCGTCCGCCGTTAGCTCCTCGGCTGGCTAGAGGCGGCGAAGTAAACGTGGCACGGTGCTCTGCCCGGCATCGCGGTTCATGCAGGGCGTCTACTGGGGTAAACACCGGGTGGCGAGAAGGTAACGGTACGCCGACGTGCGGCCGCGGAAGGCGGTTGAGGAAGGTGAAGAGATTGACAGGGCGGCCCAGGGGAAACCCAGGACCGCCCGTGCGTCGTAGCTCACTGGAGGCGAGCCGGCGAGGTGGGCGCTGACCGCCGGGACGCCCGCCTCGCCATAGTCCTTGTATAAGATCGTGTCTTTACGTTCTAGAAGGGGATGCCGAGGCTGTGGGCACCAGGGCGGTGCGGGTTAGTAGGGACGGCCTGGAAGGTTGGGACTTGGCGGTGGTGACCACACCTCAGTGATCCCCGTCGTCGAGGTGAATTGCCCCACCACGAGTGTGGGGTCTTCGGCGAGCGACGGTGTGCCGATATCCACAGGCGCGTACGCGTCGAAGGGGTCCACCTCGGTCCGCCCGCCGGCCGAGCCAGGGTTGACGACGAAGTAGTTGTCCGGATTGCCCTCGGCTTCCGCCGTGCGCTGACGGGCCGCAGCGGGCGAGGCCGCGAGCGTGAGGGCAACGAGACCGACAACCAACGAGCGACGGTCGGATGATGCAGGCATGGGGGAACCTCCTCGTTCTCTTAGGAACGACGACCGAACTGTGTCAATAGACCGGAAGGTTGGCGGGGACTTGGGGGGCTACGTGGTCAGGTGCGGCGGGAAAGAGACGGGACGCTGATCTAAGGTTCGAGGGCGGCGAATGCCGGGGAGATTTCTCCCGCCTGCGGGAGACTAGGCGCACCTTGGAGGCGCTTGCCGACCTGGACCAGGACGGCACCGGCGGCGTGTCGAAGCCGTCCGATGGGAGCCTGGCCCTGCGCCGCGGAGCGGGCCTCGGTTGCGAGCCATCCCCGCTGGGCTTGGGCAGGGAGGCGCTCGCGTTCCGCCATGATCGCCATGCCGTGCACGTCCAGGCTCATCGCGTGTTCTCCTTTCGACGACGAACGTGTGGTCAGACGGCTGATCGAACCATTCGTTCATACAGACCAACCCGAACGGAGGATGCAGCCGTCCGAGTCGAGTAACTGGCTGGTGTCAAACGGGCCGTCTACTAGGGTAAACACCGACAGGGGGAGAAGGTAACGGTGGGCCGGCGGGCAGTTGTACGATGGGGTTGACGCAGGTTGTCCAGGCCAAGCCGACTGCACCAGGGCTTTCCCATGCCGGATCGGCGCGCTCCCTCGCAGAACCCGCCTCGGACCATGCAACTGGCGGTGTGCTCGGAGACCGGGCTGAAGTGCCGGCGATGCACGGTGCCCCGGATCGAGGCTACGTCTTGCCGGTGGTTCGCGCCGTGGGCCACCGTTGCGGCGGCGACGGAGGGAGAACTGCGGAATGCCCGATCTACCGGTACGCGGCCCACAACTGGCCACGGTGATGGGGAGTGCCCCCGTCGGTGACCGGAGGGACTGGACTACTGGGTGGAGAACTTGGGTCGGTATCCACGGTGCGTCCTGCGACCTTTGGCGGCGTGTTGCCGAGTATGATCCGCCGATGACGGATGCTGTGCAGGCCTTCTACGACGGTCTAGCGGCCGATTACCACCTCCTCTTCGCCGACTGGCATGCCTCGGTGCGGCGTCAGGCCGGCGTACTCGACGGGCTGATCCGGGCCGAACTCGGGGCGGGGCCGCACGCCATCCTTGACGGTGCCTGCGGCATCGGTACGCAGGCGATCGGGTTAGCTCTCGCAGGCCACCGCGTGCACGCGACCGACCTGAGCCCGGTCGCGATCGAGCGGGCACGTCGGGAGGCCATCGGCTTCGGGGCGATCGTCTCAATCACCGTGGCTGACCTGCGGGCGCTGGCGGAGCAGGTCCCTGGGGCGTTCGATGTCGTCCTCGCGTGCGACAACGCGCTGCCGCACCTGCTGACAGACGAGGATGTGCGTGGTGCCGTCGGGAGCATGGCCGCCAAGCTCCGACCGGGTGGCCTGTTCCTCGCCAGCATCCGCGACTACGACCAGATTGTTCGCGAGCGGCCGGGAGGGGAAGGACCGCGCGTGATTGACGACGCCGACGGCCGGCGCATCGCCTTCCAGGTCTGGGACTGGGCAGACGATGGGTGTCGCTACCGCCTGCACCAGTTCCTCCTGCGGCACACGGGGGACGGGTGGCAGATCGACCACTTCGACACCGAGTACCGGGCACTGCTGCGGGACGATCTGGCGGTCGCCGCGCATGGGGCTGGCCTGGTGAATGTCCGTTGGCACGAACCGAAGGACGGCGGGTACTACCAGCCGATCGTGACCGCCCGCAAGCGATGACGACCAGACAGCTCCAGCCCCGGGGGGCGACAACCCCGCCCCGAGCGTTCCCGGGCTCCCGGCCACAAGAACCTGCAGAAGAACCACGAATGTAATACGGACTCCGGATGTAGACTAAGGGAATGCCAAGACGTCTTGTGGTGCCCCCGCACCTTCCCCTCGCCGACCTGGAGGCTCGCTACCGTAGGG
>JALYMD010000804.1 GCA_030773875.1 Chloroflexota bacterium
CCGCGGCTTGGGCGGACCGGCGCAACGCTGCGCACGCCGTCGTGAACTGGCGCTTCACCACCGCCGACGCCCGGATCAAGCTCAAACGCCTCTACCCAGCAATTCACCCTTGACGCTCCACTAGAGCCTGTTATGGACTTTCAGAGTAGCCACAGGAGCGGCCGGGCCGCGTTGAGCGCGAGCAAGGCGAAGGCAACAAAGTGCAAGCCCTCCAGTGTCGTGTGCAACCGCTCGTAGTCCCGGGCCAGGCGGCGGAACCGCCCCGTCCAAGCGAAGCCGCGCTCGACGACCCAGCGCCGGGGCAGGAGCACGAAGCCGCACTTGGCCTCGGGCAGTTTGACCACCTCCAGCCGGATGCCCGCTGCCTCGGCCTCCTGCGCCGGTGCATCACCGGTGTACCCCTGGTCCACGAAGGCGACCTCCACGGTCTGCCCCGTCGCCGCCTGGACCGCCTCGGCCAGCCGCCCGACCTGCTCCCGGTCCTGCGCGTTGGCCGGAGTGACGTGCAGGGCCAGCAGGTGTCCAAGGGTATCGACGGCAGCATGGACCTTGCTGCCCTTGCGGCGCTTGGCCCCGTCATAACCCGCGCGTCCCCCACTCTCCGGCGTCGACTGCAGGGTGCGGCTGTCCAGGATGGCCGCCCTTGGCGCCGATGCCCGCCCCTCGGCCAGGCGCACGAGCGCGCGCAGGTCGTGGACGATGGCCGCAAAGACCCCGGCGGCGAGCCAGCGACGGGTCTGTTGGTAGATCGCCGGCCAGGGGGGCAAATCGTGGGGCATCAGGCGCCCCTGCAGCCCGGTGCGCACGATGAAACGCAGGCCATTGAAGACTTCACGCAGGTCGTGACGCCGCTGCGGGGCGGCTTCGTCCATCAAGGTCAGGTACGGGGCCACGAAGGCCCACTCCTCGTCGCTCACGTCGGTCGGGTAGGGGGTGCGGGAACCAGCAGAAGTATCCATCCCCCCATGCTAGCGCACCCCAAAGTCCATAACAGGCTCTAATCAGCAGTGACACCAAGGGCGTTACGGCGAGCCCGGGGGCGCAGCAAGTGCCTCCAGCAACTCCTAGGGAAACGGCCACTGACGGCTGAATCCCTTCTGATGTCTTTGTTGCGACTGCTCAACTCCCGCCCGTATAGTAGCGCGCTGCAATGGTGAGGCGCCGAAGAGATCGTGCGAGTAAGCGCCGGCAGATGTGCCCAACCAGTCCGTTCCGAGGGGGTGTGAACGGCCATCCAGCGCGGCTGTAGCCATCAACGCTTGCTTGGCGCCAACCGACGCGCATCATGGATTGGGTCGGGATGCAGGCTCGCTGCCTGTGGTGCCGACCACATGTCGACGATAACGGCACGCCCCCCGCTAGAGGCTCTTGAAGGCGACCGAATCATGCCGGGCCCCCAAGACGTTGGGGCAACTCGGGGATATGTGCAGAATGGAGACGGTGCATGCTCGTCCGCTTGCTTGCTCGGCGCCTGCTCTTCCTCGTCCTCGTGCTGTTTGGGCTCTCGTTGATCACCTTCAGCTTGTCCCATCTCGTCCCCGCCAACCCCGCACGGCTGATTGCGGGTCCACGCGCCAGCGCCGCTACAGTTGAGAAGATCCGAAAACAGAAGGGCTACGACCAGCCTGTCATGGTTCAGTACGGCCGCTACGTCGAAGGCGTCATGCGCCTCGACTTTGGGGACTCCACGGCCACCCGGCGGCCCGTCAAGGACGACCTCAAACGCTACCTACCGGCAACCCTTGAGCTGGGCCTCTACGCCTTCATGCTGTCGACCCTCGTCGGCGTGCCACTGGGAGTGATCTCGGCGGTCAGGCGCAACTCCTGGGTCGACCACCTGTCCCGGTTCATCTCCATCTCGGGACTGGCGTTGCCCGTCTTCTGGCTCGCGCTGATGGCCCAATTTCTTTTTTTTGGGAAGCTCCACTGGCTGCCCGACGGTGAACGCCTCTCCGTTGGGATTGACCCACCCCGAACGATCACGTCGCTCTACGCCATCGACGCCCTGTTGACAGCCAACTGGACCGTATTCAAGGAGGCAGTGCGACACCTCGTGCTGCCGGTCGTGGTCCTGGCGTACGGCTCTTTGGCAGTGGTCACCCGCATGGTCCGCGGCGGGATGCTCGAAGTGCTCAACCAGGACTACATCCGCACAGCCCGCGCGAAGGGGCTGGAAAACCGCCCAGTGGTGGTCCGCCACGCGCTCAAAAACGCCTTGCTCCCAACCGTCACGTCCCTTGGTCTCCAGGTTGGTCTGCTGCTCTCGGGCGCGTTCCTCGTCGAGATCGTCTTTTCCTGGCCGGGGATCGGGCGCTACGCGGTCAAGGCCATTGAAAAGGTCGACTACAACGCAATCATGGCGACCACCCTGGTCGTCGCGTTCGTCTTTGTCCTCATGAACTTGGTTGTCGATGTGCTTTACCTGTTCCTTGACCCGCGGATCTCGTTCTCGT
>JALYMD010000805.1 GCA_030773875.1 Chloroflexota bacterium
AACACGGGTGGTCCGCCATCATCGCCTGGAAACCCTCTTCCCCTCAGGAGAAAATCAGAGTAGGATGCGATCGGACCAACGACTGATCGTGCCGCACAACGCCGCCTGCCGCTGCCCGGCAGAATGAGCCGCGCCTCAGGAGCACCCCCCAGTGACGGAGTAGCACTCGCTCGCCTTGACGCGCCCCTCGCGCGTCCGATGACCAACGGCCCGGTTGCGGCGACCGACGATAAGCGGTCCAGCGCCGGTGCCCTCCGTTGGTTCTCACCATGCGGGAGTGCCATGCTATCCGTCAGCGATATCTCCATACGATACGGTGATCGTCCCGTTCTGGACCGGGTTTCCTTCAGCGTCAATCCAGGTGATCGCCTTGGTCTGGTCGGTCCGAACGGCGCCGGCAAGTCGACGCTGCTCGCCATCCTCGCCGGTGACCTCCAACCCGACAGCGGATCCGCCATCCTCGCCCCGGGCACCACGGTTGGTCACCTGCGGCAGGGCTTCGCCGATCTCCCTGGGGCATCCCTAGGGGACCTGCTCGATGGGCCGACGCGTGGGCTGCTCGCCGCCCAGCGTCAACTTGAGGCCACGACAGCGGTCTTCGTCGACCCCAACGCAGATCAGGACGTGGCGTTAGGCGCCTATGACACCGCCCTCGCCGCATTCGAGGCTCGGGGCGGCTACGCTGCAGTCGACGAGTTGCTTGCCCTGCTTGATGTGCTCGGCGTGGGGGGAATTGACCTTACAACTCCGCTCGAAGCGCTGTCCGGTGGACAAAAGACACGGGCAGGGTTGGCAGCGTTGCTGGCAAGCCGGCCCGACCTGCTCCTCCTGGACGAGCCCACCAACCACCTCGACGGTGATGCCCTGCTCTGGCTGGAGAGCTTTGTCCGCCAGTACCGTGGCGCGGTCCTCGTCGTCTCGCACGACCGCGCCTTCCTGGACGCGGTGGTCACGACGGTGTTGGAGCTGGACGACGTCACGCACACGGTCACGGCCTACGCCGGCGGCTACTCGAACTACCTGGAGGCAAAGCGCGCGGAGGAGGATGCTCGAGCTGATGCCTACGCGCGGCAGCAGAGAGAGATCGCCCGTATCGAGCGGGACATCCAGGCCGTCGCCTCCCACGCCATGGCCACGGAGCTGTCGACGCACCACTTCTTTCCCCGTGCCCGCGCCAAGCGGGTGGCCCGCACCGCGAAGGTGCGGGAGCGCAAGCTAGAGAAGCAGCTCGCGAGCGAGGAGATGGTAGACAAGCCGGAACGGCGCTGGGGGCTGGCGTTGGACTTTGGCGAGCGAGCCGAGAGCGGCCGCGATGTCGCCATCATCGAAGCTGCCGACGTGGAACTGGGCGGACGCCGGATCCTTCAGGATATCGACCTCCATGTGCGGTTCGGTGAGCGGATCGCTCTCACCGGACCCAACGGGGGCGGCAAGTCCACGCTGATCCGACTCCTGGCGGGGGAGCTGGCCCCGAGTGCTGGCCGCGTCCGGCTCGGCGTCGGCGTCGTCCCAGGACGGTTCGCTCAGGAGCAGGAAACGGTCGACCTCAATCGCACCGTGCTTGACCAAGCCCGCGCGGTAGCTCCCCTCTCGGAGACCGAGGCCCGAACGTTCCTCCACGGGTACCTCTTCGGCGGCGATGTGGTGCATGCGCGAGCTGGCGATCTCTCCTACGGTGAGCGGGCGCGACTCGCCCTGGCCCTACTGGCCCTCTCCGGCGCCAACTTTCTGCTGCTTGACGAGCCGCTCAACCACCTGGACCTGCCATCCCGGGAACGCTTCGAGGAGGCGCTCACTCGCTTCGGCGGCACCCTCCTGATCGTCCTCCACGATCGTTACGCGGTCGAGCGCCTCGCGACCCGCGTGCTGGAGTTGCGCGATGGGCGCTTGAGGGAGGGCAGGTAACCCCGGCCTTGGACCAGCGACGACCTCGCCGCGGTCACCGGCGCGCACTATCGCCCTACGCGCTTTCGCCAGCACCCGCATCTTTCGCGAGGAGGGCGACCGCAGGTTCGCGCTGACGGACCTGGGTGACGACCTACGCTCAGACGCGCCGGGGTCGATCGCTGGCTGGGCCGCCTTCGTTGGGGATGCCTACCAATGCACGGGCGTCTTCGAGGGAGCGGCCGCCTAGCACGGGAGGTAGGTGGCACACGTGGGCCGCCCCTAATACAGCTCCATCAGGTATCGCTGCACGTCGAATGGCTCCTCGCCTGGCTCGGGTCGCACCCGGGTCCAGGTGCCGTCGGCCTGGAGCTGCCGAGCATTGACCGTATCACGTAGGTAGGCCGGTAGGATGACGTCGCGAAGGTGGGCAGCAAGCGCGGGATCTTCGACGGGGAAGACCGCCTCGACGCGCCGGTCAAGGTTCCGCTCCATCAGGTCGGCGCTGCCGAGGTAGGTCTGCCCTGGCCCTGTGCCGCCGTCACCGAAGTGGTAGATCCGGCTGTGCTCCAAGAAGCGTCCCACCACGCTGATCACCCGGATCGTCTCGCTCCAGCCGGGCACGCCCGGCCGAAGGCAGCAGACCCCGCGCACGATGAGATCGATCCGCACGCCGGCACGGGAGGCGGCGTAGAGGCCACGAATGATCTCCTTGTCGACAAGGGCGTTCATCTTAAAGATCAGTCGCCCCTCGCCGGTCCGCCGGTGGGCGGCGATCTCCTGACCGATGGCTTCCAGGAATCGCTCCCGCAGCTTGGCTGGGGCAACCCAGAGCCGCCGGTACCGCTCCTGCTGCGCGAAGCCCGTCAGGGCGTTGAAGAGCTCGGCGACATCGGTCCCGAGATCCTCCCGCGCCGACAGGAGACCGAGGTCCTCGTAGACGCGGGCCGTGGTGGCGTTGTAATTGCCGGTGGCCAGGTGAACGTAGCGACGTAGCCCATCCCGCTCCCGCCGCACCACCAGTGTCGCCTTGCAGTGGGTCTTGAGCCCAGCCAGCCCGTAGGCGACGTGGACGCCCTTCCGCTCCAACTGCTCCGCCCAGGTGATGTTGTTCTCCTCGTCGAAGCGAGCTTTCAGCTCCAGCAGAACCGCAACCTGGGTATCGTCGTCCCGGGCTTCGATCAGGGCCGGCACGAGCGGCGAGTCCTTCCCGATCCGGTAGAGGGTCTGCTTGATCGCAACCACGTTTGGATCCGTGGACGCCGCGCGCACGAAGTCGACCACCGCCCCGAACGACTGGTACGGGTGGTGGACGAGGACGTCGCGCTGCCGCAGGATCGCGAAGATGTCCGCCTCCTCCCCGCCTTCCCCGCTAAGCGGTGGGTCAACCGGAGCGGGCTTGAGCGGCGCGGGGGTAAAGGGTGGATCCTTGAGGTCCGGACGGTCGATCCGGGTCAACTCGAAGAGATCCTCCAGCGCGAGGACGCCGTCCACCACGTAGAGATCCCGGTCGGAGGCGTGGAGCTGGTCCACCAGCCAGTCCCGGACGTCCTCCGGCATGGTTCGATCGACCATCAAGCGCACGACGGGGCCGAAGGTGCGCTGGGAGAGGGACTCCCGCACGGATGACATGAGGTCGTTGGACGTGTCGTCGTCCTCCTCGTCCAGGTCAATGTCGGCGTCGCGTGTGACGTGGAACGGGTAGGACGCAACGATCTCATTGCCCGGAAAGAGGCGGCCCAGGTGAGCGGCTACCACCTGCTCCAGCCAGGTGAAACGGCAGGGACCGGTCGAACCATTCTCGGCCAGCGCAGCGACGGCCGAGCCCGGCGCGGGGATCGGCACCAGCCGGGGCAGCGTGGCCGGGATCTTGACTCGCGCGAAGCGGGAGCCAGCGGCCGAGCGGAGAACGACGATCAAGTTCAAGCTGCGGTTGGACA
>JALYMD010000806.1 GCA_030773875.1 Chloroflexota bacterium
GAACGCGCCGCGATCGCCTATAGCATCGATCAGTCGCACACGCGGCTGGTCCACCTCTCCGACGACGGGGTGACCTTCTACACCCTCGCCGCATCGGGGCCGAACGTCGACTACGGCGGCGGCACCCTCTCCGCCGCGAGCCGGTCGCTGACCATCGATGTCGCAGGCGCTCGCTTTCTCCGCGTCGCGATCACCAATGCCGGTGCGGCCCTGGCAACGGCGACCGCGAAGGTGATGCTCGGCTAGCGGGTACGGACGCGAGACCCCAGACGCCAGACGCCAGACGCCAGTGGTTAGAGGCCAGTGGTCAGAGGTCAGTGGCCAATCGGCAGGGGTCAGATGCGAGCGGCCAAGACCCTCGCCGTTCTGGCGTCTCTGACGTCTGGCGTCTGACTACTGACGTCTGGTGTTGCCACACGCGGTGGGAGGATTGATGATTCCGAATCCGAACGCGCCAATGGTCACCGAAGCGGAGATTCCGGCGAGCACGCGGCAAGCCATCCAGGAACGCCTGGCGCAGCTGATCGCCGCTTGGCCCGCCACCGACGAGGAGGGGCGGCCAATTCCGGTGATCACGGTGCACGATCTGGTGGTCCAACTGCGGCGATCAGCGGAATTGGCCGCGCTTGGGGTCACGCCGGAGCAGATCACCGGCAAGCGCGTGCGCCGGCTGCTCCACAACCTCAATCTCGAGCCGGATGGACCATGATCTGAGGGGAGCGATGTCAGGGCATGTCGACGCGGGGGAGGGCGGCAAGCTCGCGACGAACCTCGTCCGGCAACGGCTCGGCAAGGAGACGGGCGACGACCCCAGGGTGGGCACCGTGCCGGCTGAGTTGATGGAGCAGGAGGTCCGCCCTGTCGTGGTGGCCCATGAGACGGTAGGCCACTGCCCAGACCGCCGGGCTGCCGAGCGGCACCCGATTCCATGCACCGGTCACGATGGTGGGCAGGCGGCAGACGCCGCCTGGGGCGCGAATCGCGAACCGACCGATGAGGTTGATGTCGTGTCCGTCAGCGGGAATCAGGAGCCGGTAGGCGCTGGCGTAGCGATCGTCACCTCGGGGGGCTTCCTGCCACGAAATGCCATCGAGGTTGGGGCGGACCCGATCCCACGGGGAGTCGGTCGTCAAGTCCCAATCCCGCGCGTTGTCGCGGAGGCCCATGGCCACGAGCAGACCACTGCCACCCAACGCGACCTCGACGCCGGTGGCCGCGAGCGTCTGGGTGACATCAAGAAGCGATTCGAGCGGCGACTGCATCGACATCTTTCCTGAACGCACGGCAACGGGGCGGACGGCAAGCGGACCCCATCATATCTGACGGGACCGGCGGCGCACGGCCCCATGTCAACGCTCCCTCCGTGCCCTCGAGTGATCCAACACGGGCCGCCAACCGCGCCCCACCCGTTGATGGCCGGGCTGCCCGAAGACGTCAGGAATGAAAGGAGAAGCGATGGCCCAGGTGGGCGCACCGGTGAACGGGCGGGGCCCTGCCACGTCCACGCCGTGGAAACCGGGAACTGGGCAGACCGAGGACCGCGCCCGGCTGGCGAGGTACGCGGAGGCGCTGGCGTTCTATGAGGGAAGCCAGTGGCTCGGCCGGCGGCAGCGAGGGGAAACGTGGCTCACCTTCAATTACGCTCGCGCGCTGGTCCGCAAAGTGGCGAGCTACGTCTTCCCGGCGCCCGTGACATTCTCCGTTCCCGCACCTTCCCCTGATCTGGAAGCGGCGGCCCGGCGAGCCGAGTTGGCGCTGGCGGAGGTCGCGGCGGAGTTGGATCTGGGGCAACTGGACATTGAATTGTGCGTCGATGCCTCCGTGCTTGGGGATGCCGCGTTGAAGGTGACGTGGGACAGCACAACTGGGCGACCTGTGGTGGCGGCGGTTGACCCGGCAACCTTGACCGCCTGGTGGGCTCCAGACAATCCCCGCCGAATGCTGCGAGTGGCGCAGACCTACGAACTCCCAGGGGCAACGATCCCGGCCGCCTTTGGCATCCAAACGGTAGCCGGGATGAGTCTCACAACGGAGCATGGCTACGAAACGGTCGAGGAGTGGACGCCGGATCGGTGGCGGGTACGGGTCGCGGGGCAGACGGTCCGTGACGAGCCGAACCCGTACGGCTGGATCCCCTATCTGATCGCGCCGAACAACCCGCGGCCGCACGCCTTCTGGGGCGAATCCGACCTGACGGACCTCTACGACGTCTGCCGCGAGCTGAACGGCCGCATGAGCGTGCTCAGCAAGGTCCTGGAACTGAGCGGGGCGCCGATCGCCGTGCTGGAGAACGTGGACGGCAGCGAGGGCATCACGGTCGGGCCGGGGGCGAAGTGGGAACTGCCCGAGGGGGCGAAGGCCTACCTGCTCGATCTGCTCGGCGGCGGTGGCGTCGGGTTGCACGTGCAGTACGTGGACCTGCTCTACCGCAGTTTGCACGACCTGAGCGAGAC
>JALYMD010000807.1 GCA_030773875.1 Chloroflexota bacterium
ATGCTGTTCGGCGACGCCAAGGACTCGCTCGGCAAGCTGATCGGGGCGGTCACAGCCGCCTAACCCTCCTTGGCTTCCGGTGTGGCCTCCGCTTTGGGACGGAGGCCACACCGCGATCACCACTTCGCTCGATCGCATCTCACGCCCGCGTCCCGAGTGTGTCTTACCTCCAGCGGTGGGCTCCGAATGGATGGGCAGCGCACGTCCCTCGCCCACCGGTTACCGATCGTCTTTTCGCCATTGGAGGGTAGCGCGATGGCCCGGGAAGGGACGCTCGACGTGGAACCGATGGACGAGGGTACGCGCCGCGCAGTGGAGGAGACCGTCGCCAGAATCGACCAGAGTTGGACGGGACTCGTGAAGGTCATTGACGGCATCCCGGCCGAACGGCTTGAGGAGCCAGGGGTCTCCGGGGAGTGGTCGGTCAAAGACCTGATTGCCCACGTGGCCTTCTGGGACGCGCAAGCGGTGGAGAAGATCCATCGCCGCGCTGCTGGGGAACCGGTCCGCGCGGTGGACTGGCAAGCGATGAACGACCGTGAGGCGGCGGCAAGCCGCAGCCGGTCCCTCGACGACCTCAGGGCCGAGCTGCACCAGGCTCACCGGCAACTTCTCGACGTGCTCGGCACTCTGCCACCGACCGACCCTATGACGGCGGATGTCTGCAGCTTCGTCCCAGATGATACCTACGAGCATTACGATGAACACGTCGCGGAGATTCGCGTCTGGCGGGAGCGCGTCGGCGTGTAGTTCGCACCGAAAACCGGCGCGGACATTCCACTCCCCGTCATGCCGTCGGCGTTAGGCGTATCATCCAACTGGAGAGCTTCGGAACGTCGGGAAGGGCGGGGCTACGGGCACACGGGGACAGCGGATCGCGATTGCGGCGATCCTCCTGGTTGGAATCTTCTTCGGGTTCTGGTATGTCGGCCAGTGGAGCCGCAACACTGACATCGGGCGCCCAGGCCCCCTAGCCCCGCTCACCGTCACTCCCGCCTCTCGTCCGGCCCCAACGCCCCGACTAGCCCTACCGACCGCGCCCGTCGCGCCCCAACCAGGCACCGTCGGCGTCTTCGTCGAACCGGATGACGGGCGGGCACCAATTCTCACCGAGCTGGATGCCGCTCGACGCTCGATTGACCTGGAAATCTATCTGCTCAGTGACGAGGAGATCCTGCAGGCCCTTGAGCGCGCTCAGGCACGGGGGGTTGCCGTGCGCGTGATCATGGAAGAACACCCCTTCGGCGGGGCAGGCGGGGAGGAGCGGGTGTTTGCTCGCCTGGAACAGGCTGACATCGCGGTCCGATGGAGCAACCCGGCCTTCCGCCTCTCCCATATCAAGACCTTCGTCATCGACGCGGAGGTCGCCATCATCATGAACCAGAATCTCACCAAGACCTCCTTCACTGGCAACCGCGAGTTCGGCGCGATCACGACCAGGCCAAGAGAAGTCGCCCAGGCAGCCGCGATCTTCGAGGCCGACTGGAGGCGCACGGCGGAGCCGCCGGATGGACCACTGGTCGTCAGCCCGACCACCAGCCGCCGGACCCTGCTGAACATCATCGAGGGAGCAACTACCTCAATCGACATTTATGCCGAGGTGGTGCGGGACGAGGAGATTGTCGCCGCCCTGGAGCAGGCGCCTTCACGCGGCGTCACCGTGCGGTTGATCGTCTCCAATGACTCAGAGGAGAACGACCGCGGGCGGGAAGAGCGTGCTCGGCTGGCGGCGCGGGGGGTCCAGGTGCGGCTAGCCCGCGGTCTCTATGTCCACGCCAAGATGGTGCTCGTCGACGGAAAACGGGCGTTCGTGGGCTCCCAGAATTTCACGACCGCCTCGCTGGATCTCAATCGGGAGCTCGGGATTCTCCTCAACGACCGCATCACCATCGCCCGCCTCGCCCGAACCTTCGAGGAGGATTTCAGGGCAGGGCGGGAGGAATGACGGTATGGTCTGGGTCTATCAGCCTCAGCGACTCCGTGACACCTTGGAAGCCGCCGGGTTCGATGTCGATACCTCGGCCGCGATCCTCTCGGGGGGTGGAAGCTTGTCCGCTCGCCGCCAGCGGGGGGAACAGGCCACCCTGGTCTCATTGGACGCCGGCGGCCGCTTTCTCGCCACCCTCACCACCGTGGTCGATACGCCTTCCCCAGAGACCGTCGACGTCGAGGGCGTTCAGCTCCGCGTCGTACCGGAGCTGACGCGGACCACCGTCTTCTCTGGACAACTGACAACTCCAGACCAACTCGGGCCACTCCTCGAAGCACTCCCCTCACTCGCCGCGGAGCACACCAAACGAACAGAACCGGGCGATGCACGACTGGTGGAGCGCACAGTGGATCAAAGAGCCGTGCAGCCCCCATCATCCCTCTACCAGTCCGGGAGCCAGAAGCGCCGCCCATGGTGGCGGTCCTGGAAGTAACCGGCACCGCACCTCCTTGTTGCCGGCCGCGGAGCATTCAGTGGCCGTCTCGAGCCGTGAAGACCGGATCAGCCTTTCGGATCACCAAGACGGCTTTGGAAAGAGTGATGGCACCCCCTTGACATCGGGCTAGTGTACGTTTATACTGTCCGTACAGTCCCGAGGAGCCGAGGGCTCCGGACCGAGATCCACCGGGACCGACAACGGCGGGCGATGCTGCGGGGCGTCGGCCGGGAACCGGGTCGGAAACCAGGGTCGGACAGGTAAGGCGCACGCGTTGCGGGGCGACGTGCGGCAAGCCTGAACGGCACGGATCGAGGAACGGCAGCGCGGTTCGTCGGGACTGTCCTTATTTCGCCTCCCTGCGCACGGAGCAGGCTCTCCCACAAGCGCCAGGGTTAAGGCCTCATGCTTCCCCTATGCTCTCAGCTGGGGGCACTGGACCAATGACCCGAATCTGCTCAATTGCCCGAGAAATCCCCGTAGGTCCTTCACCTGTAGCCTGCAGCAGGGGCCTCCACCGGGACCGCCACTCGTGCCTCGCTTCTCCCAGTGACCTAAGCTCAGTCACTGCGCTCAAGCAAGACCGTCGCCTAACTCCGCCCGGGCTATGTCGCCGCTGCGTCCAGCAACCCCCGCTCCGCGAGCCGCTCCATCTCCGTGACCACCCGGTCGAACTCGGCCAGGGCGGCCCGCACCGGCTCCGGCGAGGTCAGATCCACGCCCGCCCGCTGCAGCAGCGGAAGCGGGTAGTCGGAGCCGCCCGCCGCCAGCAGTGCGAGGTAGCGCTCCTGAGCCGGCGTTCCCTCGTCCCGCAGCTTCTGGGCGAGGGCGATGGCCGCCGAGAGTCCGGTCGCGTACTGGAACACGTAGAACGCGCGGTAAAAGTGGGGCACGCGTGCCCAGCGCATCTTGACCCTGTCGTCAACTTCCAGGCCGGGCGTGTAGGCGGCCTGCAGATCCCCGAAGAGGTCGTTGAGGACTTCCAGGGTGAGCGGTTGCCCGGACTCGACACGGGCATGGGTGAGATGCTCGAACTCGGCAAACTGGGTTTGAACCACGAGCGTGCCGTAGACACCGTCAGCGAACCGGTTGAGGAGCGCAAACCGGCCGAGGTCGTCCTCCCCCGCCGTCTCACCCAGGAGGTGCCAGGTCAGCAGGACCTCGTTCACGGTGGAGGCGATTTCGGCGAGGAAGATCGGGTATCCGGCATCATGGTAGGGCTGAGCCGCGTCCGCATAGTAGCTGTGCATCGCGTGGCCCGCCTCGTGGGCGAGCGTGAAGACATCATTGAGGGTGCCGTTCCAGTTCATCAGGATGACCGGTGGCGCCCCATAGGCCCCCCATGAGTAAGCGCCGGAGCGCTTGCCCTTCGTCTCATGGACATCAACCCAACGGGTGTCGAACCCGGTGGCCAGGTCCTCGACGTACCGGTCTCCGAGGAGGCGGAGTCCATCCAGAACGATCTCAACCGCCTCCCGATAGTCATACCGGCGCTCTGGAATCGGGGCCAGGGGCACCCGTAGGTCGTAGACGGCTAGGCGATCCAGGCCAAGAGCGCGGCGCCGAAGCTCCAGGAATCGTTCCATCGTCGGTGCCGCTTCCCGCACCGCCTGGATCAAGCTGTCGTACACCGTTTCCGGGATGTTGTGGTCGGAGAGCGCCGCCTCGCGGGCCGACCCGTAACGACGCACCTTCGCGTAGTAGACGTCCTTGCGGACCGACGCCCCATGGAGCGCGGCGAGCGTATGCCGATGGGCAACGTACGCGCCGGAAAGTGCTTCATGCGCCGCCCGGCGTACCTCGCGGTTTCGGCTCTCCATCAGCCGCCCGTGGCGCCCCTTGGTCAGCTTCACCTCCCGGCCGGTCTCATCCTGCACTCTCCCGAAGTCGAGATCGGCATTGTCCAGTGCGCCAAAGGCGTCGCTCGCCGCGCGAGCCACGTCTGCGCCCTGAGCCAGCAGTTCCTCGATCTCTGCGGAGCGGACGTGGGGCCGGCGACGCTGAAGATCGTCAAGCAGATGGCGATAACGCCGCAGGATGGGATCGGCCGCAAAAGCCGCGAGATGCTCCTCCGGCATCGCGAGGAGATCCGGCTCCACGTAGGCCAGCGCCTCGCCCGCCTCAATTCCAAGGGCCGTGGCGCGCTCATACCGTGCTAAAGCGACATCGTCCGTCGTATCCTCGTCACGCCGCAGCGAGGCGTAGACGCGCAGCCGCTCCACCGTGAGGCGGACTGTCATCACGTCGTCGAGCGCGACAGCGAGCGCCATCGGTGAGGCGTCGAGCATCCCCCGGTGAGAGACTGCCGTCTGGAGTTGGTGGTCGAGGAGCGCGGCATCGGCCTCCCAGGCCGCGTCGTCTTCATAGATCTTGGAGAGGTCCCACGTGTCCTCGACCGAGATCTGATCGCGGGTGAGAACGTCTGCCTGGGCTACCACCTGTCCTGACTCCTTCTCCCGGATGGGCATACATGTTCGGGAACTATCCACGCGGGCCGCTCCACAGGTAGAGCAAATTCACACGGCCTCGGCGCGGCACGAGCTTTGCTTCACTCATCTGAAGGTACCACGGCTCGCTCGGCTGAAGCGTGATGGACGTCCAATAAGTTCCGAGGCTCGGCTGTTTGCTACGTCTCCGCCCGCTTTCTGGCTGGGATCTTCGTCGCGGCTGGTGACCGCACAACAAGTGCTAAACTGCCGTCCTTCATCAAACCGACGGATTGCTTCGATACGGCTGGCAGGAGTGAGAGAGAAGTTCCCATGAACGAGCAGATCTATCGTGCCCCCGACGTGAGTTGCGACCACTGCGTCCGCGCTATCACGGAGGAGTTGACCAAGCTACCCGGCGTCGCTGAGGTCGACGTGAACCTGGAGAACAAGCTCGTTACCGTCCGCCATGATGGCTCAGTCTCGGACGACCAGATCCGGGACGGAATAGCCGAAGCGGGCTACGACATCGCCGCCTGACGGCCCTAGCCACACCACCCCTCGCCCTCGTCTGCCGGTGGTCGGTCGCCTAAGGGCTGCCAACCACTCCGGAGATTCGGGCTCTCATGGACCGGCACCGAGCGAAGGGCGAAGCGAGGCCGGTCATTCAGGGGTGAACGGCAGCCCCAGTCCGGCACCAGACCACAACTCTCGTGATGACCGTGGCAGACAGTGCAGTCGATGGCAACGGTTGGGGAGCAGGAGCGGATGGGAACGGACGCCAAAGATGAGCGGCTAACCTGCGAGGACTGCCAGGCGCCATTTACCTTCAGCGTCGACGAGCAGACATTCTACCGGGAACGGGGCTTCCGGCCTCCGGTCCGGTGTGCCGATTGCCGTGCTCAACGGCGAACCGAACGCAACGCGGACCTCATTGCCAACTACGATGTCCGGGGTGCCGCTGGGCTTGAGCGGCTCCACGGCACCTACGGAGGCGTCGAGACCGGAGGGGCGGCCGGCGGTTTCGCCCGGGGCTTCGGACCCAGCCCTGCCGGCGGCCCACGTCAACTCTTTCCCGCGGTCTGCGACGCCTGTGGCACAGAGACGATGGTGCCCTTCGTCCCTCGGGGGGACCGCCCCGTCTACTGCCGTGACTGCTTCAACCAGCGTCGCGGGCGATGAGCCAAAGACGAAGAGACATACCCTCGGGCTTACCGCAGGAAGCGTCGGCAATCAGGCCGGCGCTTCCTGCTCCAGGCCCCAAGAACACTGGGCGAGTTGACCAACGTGTCCCTTGAGGCACTCCCTGCCGGTCCTAACCCCTGGGCTCGCCTACGTGCTGCGGCGGACCGCTACCGAACAATGATCGGTCAGCGCGACCCCGCGCTGCTCCTTGGCGGCGGCGCCGTTTCGGTCATCGGCGACTGGTTCAATACGGTCGCCCTGGTTGAACTGTCGTATCGACTCGACGAAGGCTCCTTCGGTGTGGGCGGTCTCCTTGCGATGCGAATGCTGCCCCCCTTGGTCCTCCAAGGCGCCGCAGGCTCGCTCGTGGATCGCTTCCCTGGGCGCCGCCTGCTCGTCACGACCCAGCTCCTCATGGCGGCGATTGCCGCATCCTTCGTCCTCCTCGCCGCTGTTCCCCAGTTGTGGCTCCTCTACGCGCTCGTCTTCGCGCTCGAGACGTCGCAGACCGTCGCGCGGCCAGCGATGATGGTCCGGTTCATGGATGTGGTCCAGCCGGAGCAGCGTGGAGCCGC
>JALYMD010000808.1 GCA_030773875.1 Chloroflexota bacterium
GCCAGCCGACCGACGTGGCGGCCTTCGAGGCGTACTACCTGGGCACCCACCGGCCGCTCGCCCTGCAGATCCCGGGCCTGCAGGAGATCCTCGGGGGCCCGGTCCTGGGCACCCTGGAAGGTGGGCAGGCTGAGACTCACCGCATCGCCGTGGTGCGCTTCGCGGGCCGAGCCGAGCTCGAAGCGGCGCTCGCCTCGCCGGAGGGGCAGGCCGCCTTCGCCGACGTGGCGAACTTCGCCACGGGCGGGGTGACGGCCTTCTTCGTCCGGCTCGAGTCCGTGGCCGGTGCAGCGGGCGCCGGAACACCAACCCCGTAGCGGGGCAGCCCACGGCAGTGCCGGGTCCGTGCCGGCGGCTGGCCCACGCCTGGTACGCCGACAAGATGCGTCCCGACTGGCGCCGGAAGACGCCGAGGGGACGGAGGCGGTGCTGGCCGAGGGCGACCTGACCGGGGCGTTCTGGAGCACACGACCCGAACCAGTGTGGCTAGACCGCGTGACGTGCGTTCCCCACGGCGTTGGCCCGTGCTCGTCCCGAAGGCTTCCTCCTCGGAGGCGCAATGGTGAGTTGTCTCCGCCCGTGGATCAATGGTTGTAGGCGTGGCATGATCCGAGGCGAGGATGCTCAACCTTCTGGTGGAACTGGCTCAAAACCTCCAAACAGGACGGCTCCGAATCTCGCCTTTAGACCGGTTGGACGTTCAAGATAGGGGACCGAAAGAAAGGGCGCGGCTCAGGTAACGTCAGCCGGCACCTCGGCTGGCTTCGCACTGGCCGGAAGACGCCCTGTGATCAGGATGGAGATCGCCAGGACGCCCACCATGAGCAGGTCTTGGGTGAGGAGGCTGGCTCGCGAGGGTTCCTCCGTCGTGCTCAGGGCCGCGACCAAAACACCGCCCAGCCCGGCGCCGAGCGCGACACCAAGGGCGTTGGCCAGTTGCATCCCGGCCGCGGCGACGCCCTCCTGCCCGGCCGGGGAGGTCTCCAGGATCACGAGCGAGATCGTCGAGTAGGCGATGCCGATCCCAAGCCCCGCGATCCCCCAGGCGACGGGCGCGGCGACGGCGGGTACGCTCGGTGCGAGCACCAGCGCGATCCCCACGCTGCCAACGGCGACGAGGGTCAAACCGGTGCGGACCAGGATGCGGCGGCTGATCCGCCGGGCATAGCGGGCTTGCACCCATGATCCGGCCGTCCAGGCCACCGTGGCGGCGGTGAGGGCCAGACTCGCGAACGAGGCGCTGCGATCGCGGATCGCGGTCAGCGCGAGCGGAATGAAGGCGTCCACGCCGAAGAAGGCGAGGTTGAGCAGCCCCATCGTGGCGACCGCGGCCGGGAGTCCTGGGGCGGCTCGCGTAGTGCCGGCCGGCATCAGGTGCTGGAGCGCCGGCCAACCAAGGACCGCGCCGGCGACGACCAGGGGAACGGCGATCAGGAGATTGTCGCCGCCCAGCCCCGCGAGAAACAGCCCGGTCCCGACCGCAAGCTGGATCGCGCGGGCGAGCCGGCGACGGTCGCGTCCAGTCGCGCTTCCCCCTGAGATGCGCCGGAGGGCGGGAAGCGCGAGGACGGTCGCGACCAGCATCAGGGGCACAAGGCCAAGAAAAACCCAGCGCCACCCGACATGGTCGGCGACGAGGCCGGAGAGCGCCGGTCCGATCAGACCCGGTACGACCCACGCGCTCGACATCAAGGCAAGCATCCGCGGTTTGGCTGCCGGGGGTAGCCCGCGCCCGACGGCGACGTAGGCTACCGAGCCGATGAACCCGGCCCCAAAACCCTGGACGGCACGCCCGGCGATTAGCATCGCCATCGAGGTGGCCGCGCCGCCGATCAGGAGCCCCGCCACGAAGAACCCCACCCCGAGCGCGAACGGGTGTGCCGGGCCCTGCAGGTCCGCTTCCCCGCCCGCGACCGAGATGCCGATCAGGGTGGCGAGCATGAAGGCGCTGAAGGCCCACCCGTAGAGGCCGATCCCGCCCAGATCCTCCACGGTCGCGGGAAGGATTGTGGCGACGGCGAGCGCCTCGAAGGCGGTCCCGCCGATGGTGAGCAGGATGCCCGCGGTGAGGAGCCGGTAGGCCGGGCTCCAGGGACCGCCCGGTGGAAGACCATGGACGTCGTCATCGCCGGGGGGAGGCAAGGATGACACCGGCTCCTCCAGCGTCGGGACCGACGTCGACGCCTCCTTGTCGCACAGAGTCATGAACGCTCCACGGTCGGCCACGGACTGCCGGCACACCCGGCCGCCTCCCGTCAACGCGGTCGGAGCCTGGGTTCCCTCTGCCCCCCGGCGGGGGCAGCTGGCGCGATGCGAGCGCTCCGGTCAGGGTGGCTCCGAGGACGGCGTCGCGACAGACACGAACGAGGATACCAACCGGGAAAAGTCTCGCCTGGACCGCCTGCCGTGTCGATGCCCGACCATTGGCGGTAGGATGCCGGCCGCAGCGGTTGCCGAACCGGTCCGACCGTTCCACCAAGGAGCCCGCCACCGTGCACCCCGACGCGAGCGCTGACTCCTCTCCCACGCGACCCGTCCTCTCCCTCGGTGAGACGC